>DASQTR010000560.1:0-5791 GCA_035641795.1 Ilumatobacter sp. | reverse complement strand
GCGTGAGGTCGCCGATCGCGTCGTGTTCATGTCGGACGGTCAGATCGTGGAGGTCGGAACACCCGAGCACTTCTTCACCGATCCGATAGAGGCACGGACCAAGCAATTCCTGAGCCAGATCCTGTAGGAGCCGGCGCACGTATTGCTTCGTGTCGCGCTGATCACCGCGTTCGCGGTGATCAGCGCGACATGAAGTGATTCCCGCTAAGGCATCGCCGGCGGCATGAGCACCGAGTCGATGATGTGGACCGTGGCGTTGGCGGTCGTCACGTCCGAACAGACGACCTGGGCGCCGTTCACCGTCGTGCCATCGCTGCTGAACATCAGCGAGTCGCCTGCGACCGTTGCGAGTTCGCCGGCGCTCGCGAGATCCGACGCCTTGAGGTTCTGCCCTGCGACGACGTGATAGGTGAGGATGCTCGTCAGCAAGTCGTTGTCGGCGAGCACGGCGTCGAGGTCCGCGGGCGGGATGGCGGCGAAGGCGTCGTTGGTCGGGGCGAAGATCGTGAACGGTCCGTCGCCGTTCAGTGTGTCGACGAGCCCGGCCTGCGTCACCGCGGTGACGAGCGTCGAAAGGACTGGGTTGTTGCTGGCTGCGGTGGCGGCGGGGTCGTCGGCCATGCCGCCGAAGCTGCCTTCGCCGTCGGCCGGCACGGCCGAGCACGCAGGTCCGAACGGCTGACCGTTCATCTCGCCGGCCATCTGCCCGGCGTCCTCGGACATCGCCGCTTCTGCCGGGGCTCCGGTGGTGGCAGCGGGTTCGTTGGCCGCTGCCGGTTCGGTGTCGTCGTCGTCGCCGCAGGCTGCGGCGGCGAGCGACAGTGTGGCGAGCGCGGTGAGCGCGAGCAGACGTCGACGGGGATGATGGGTAGTGGGGTTCACGGTTTCTCCTGGTTGGTTTGGAAGGGGATCACTTCGATGTGATGCCGGGATCATTCGACGATCACGACGATCTGGTGTTGGCCAGTGGCGCCGCTCGGAAAGGGTTCGGAGCGCTCGTCGGTCTGGATTGCTTCGCCTGCCTCGGTGGCGCGGACGCGGATGGTGTGCCGGCCGGGACGCGCGTCCCAAGAGAACGACCACTGCCGCCACGTGTCGGCGCTGTGCTCCGCCGCCAACCGCGCCTCGATCCACTCGCCGTCGTCGATCTGGACGTCGACCCGCTCGATGCCGCGGGTCTGGGCCCAGGCCACGCCGGCGATCGCCACCGTGCCCGCCGAGATCTTGGCGAGACCCTTTGGCGTGTCGATCCGGCTCTGCACCTTGATCGGCGCGTCGTCGACCCAGCCGCGGCGCACCCAGTACTGGTCGAAGGCGTCGAACGTCGTCAGCTCGATCTCTGTCAGCCACTTCGTCGCCGAGACGTAGCCGTAGAGGCCGGGCACGATCAGCCGCGCCGGATAGCCGTGCTCGAGCGGGAGTGGTTCCCCATTCATGCCGATCGCGACGAGGGCGTTGCGACCATCGAGCGCAGTGACCGGGAACCCGCAGGTGTACCCGTCGACGGACCTTCCCACGATCTGGTCGGCAGCGGGGTCGATCCCTGCCTCGTCGAGCAGGTCGTCGAGCCGCACGCCGAGCCAGCGGGCGTTGCCTATCAACTTCCCGCCTACCTCGTTCGAGACGCACGTGAGCGTGATGTCGGCCTCGACGATCTCGCGCGAGATCAACTCGGCGAAGGAGAGCGTGAGCGGCCGCGCCACCAAGCCGCCCACAGCCAGCTCCCACGAGTCGATCGACACTCGCGGCACCGTGAGCGCGGTGTCGATGCGGTAGAAGTCGTCGTTCGGCGTCACGAACGGCGAGACGCCGGCGGCGCCTGCCGATGCGCCAGAGGCGACCGGAGAAACGGGGCGCCGCGGCGGCGGCAGGCGCAGCCCGCGGCGCTGGTCGGCAACGTCGGATCGCGCCGCCAGCGCACGCCCCGTCGTGCCGATCGCCAATGCACCGGCGGCGGTGGCGCCGGTCACGAGGATGAATCGGCGTCGGTCGACCGAGCCGGACGCGCCGTTCTCGGGCGGCGCTGGCGTGGCTTCGTCGCGCGCGTTCCAGGTCGTCGAGTGGCGACCGAGCAGTACCTGGCGCAGCGCCAGCAGTGCGGTCGCGGCGACCAAGCCGCCGGCGATGCTGGGGGCTACCGCCCACCATGGTGCTGGTCGCCGGCTGCTCTGGGAGGCATAGGCGCCGACCAGCCCGAACGCTGCCGCGCCGGCGATCGCCAGTCGCCAGAACCGGGTGAGGGCGAACACGCCGAGGACCGCTGCGTACAGGCCCAGGACGATCCCGATGCCCGTCAGCAGCGCCAGCTTGTCATTCGTTCCGAACCAGTCGATCGCGAGGGTCTTGATCGAGTTGGGCACGCCGTCGACGACGCGGTCGCCGACGTCGAGGACGGGCGATTGCAGACGCTCGCTGGCGGCGCTCGTGAGCTCCGCCGCGGCGAGTCCAGCGGCAGCGGCCACCAGTCCGGCCACGGAACCGAACGTCCACCGCTCCCAGCTCTTGAGTTCACGGTTCACGGTCCCAGTTCGGAGCGGCACCGGCTGCGGATTGGAAAATCCGCGGCCGCCTAGGCTTCGAACGATCGATGTGCTCCGTGAAGATTCCACCTCTCGTCGAACCCGCGAATGGAGTCGGCGATGGGAGTGTTGAGGCGCCTGCAGCCCCGCGCATCCGCGGCCACGGTCGAAATTGACGGAAGCGATCCGCAGCTGGCATTGATTCAGCGCGTCGGGCGCGGTGATCAGGGCGCCTTCGCCGCGCTGTACGACACGATCGCCCCTCTCGTCCACGGTGTGGTGCTCAAGATCGTGCGTGATCCGTCGCAGACCGAGGAGGTCGTGCAGGAGGTGTTCGTGGAGTTGTGGCGCGTGGCGCCGCGCTTCGACCCGGGGAAGGGAACGGTGACGTCATGGGTGGCGACGATCGCGCATCGCCGTGCGGTCGACCGTGTGCGTTCGGAGCAGGCGGCGCGCAACAGGGTGGAGCGTGAGTCGGCGCGTGCGGAGCGACCGTACGACGAGGTTGCCGACAGCGTCGTCGCCGTGGATCAATCGCAGTTCGAGCGGCGCCGGGTGCAACGCGCCCTCGACCGCTTGACGTCGATGCAACGCGAGGCGGTCGAGCTGGCGTACTTCGGCGGCCACACCTACCGTGAGGTGGCGGTGCTGCTCGGCGTACCGGAAGGAACGGTCAAGACCAGAATACGCGATGGCATGAGCCGCCTACGCGACGAGCTGGGAGCCACGGCATGAGCGATATCGAGATCCACCACTTGGGGGCTGCGTACGTCCTGGATGCGCTCGAGGAACGCGAGCGCGCCGCCTACGAGGCCCACTTCGCGACGTGCGACATCTGCCGCACCGACGTCCGTGAGTACCGCGCCGCGGCGGCCGAGCTGGCCTCGCTCACCGCCACCCCGCCGCCGGCCGACGTCAAGGCTCGCGTGATGAGTGAGATCGCCGCCACCCGCCAGCTCTCGCCACTCCCGCCGTCGGTCGTGCGCCTCACCGACCGGCGTCCCAACCGCGCCGTCACGGCGGTGCTGGCGATCGCCGCCGCGGCTTTGTTCTTCGTCGCCGGCGCCGTCGTGCTCGGGGATGACGACGAATCGTTCGGTGACGAGTTGGCGGCGATGATGGAGGACCCGACGTTCACGATCGCCGAGCTGGGCGGCGACGCTGAGGGCTCGTTCAGGGTGGCGTGGACCTCCGACGAGTTGGCTGTCATCGGCGACGGCCTTCCCGATCCAGGCCGAAGCAAGCGCTACGAGCTGTGGATGATCGACGGTAGTGGCGCGCATGCCATGCAGATGCTCGATCCCGCCAACGGCGGCGACATCCAGCGGCTGATGGACTTCAGCGGCGCACCGTCCGCCTGGGGTGTGACGATCGAGGACGAAGACGGCGCGGACGTGCCGACCGAGCCGATCCTGTACCAGACCCAGGTGTGATCAAGGGCCAGGTGTGATCGAGGCCACGTGTGAGGCGGGCGTTATCGCCTAGCGGGGATCTGTCGGGGAGGTGTCCCCGTCGGCCGCCGAGACGCCGGTCGTTACCGTCGGCTCGATGCCGTCCGCTGCCGAGTACCGAGAAGCGGCAGCCCGCTTTACGGGCATGGCCGAGAACCTCCACCGTCAAGCGGCGCTGCTGTCCGGGTGGTCGCTCGCGAGCCAGGTCGGCTCTGGGCCGGTCGCCGCCGCTGTCGCCGAGCGACTGGCGCGGGCGACCGGCGACTTGTCCGAGGCAGGCGACGCGATCGCGCGCGTGGCACGTATTTGCAGCCATCGTGCCGACGTCTGCACGCTCTACAGCCAGGCCGTCATCGCGTGGTGGGGGCGACCGGATTTCGACCGTGGGCCGTTCCCCCAGCAGCCCTACCCGTGGGTGCCGGCGTGAGTGCACCGTGACGGCGCTCCAGGTCGACACCGCGGCGTCCTTGCAGGCGGCGCAGAGGTGGACGGACTGGGCGGATCAGGTCAACGCCGCACGCATGCAGCTGGGTGACGACGCCGTGCGGCTGTGGCTGGAGACGCTGACCGGGTGGGGCGAGGCGCGACTCGCATCGGCCGCCACCGAGCTCTGGACGGTGAGTGGCTTCCTGCGCCTGTTGGTGGAGCAACTGGAAGCGCTCGACACAGGGCTCGTCATGCTGCACTCGACCGCGATCGATGAGCTGATGTGGCTCGCAGGCGGCCAGATCGGGTCGCCGTTGTCGTGTCCCGCCCCCAACTACTCGGGCGTCGGCGGCGAGCTCGGCGAGACGTTCCGGAGCGAGCTGCGCTCCCCGTACGATTTCGGGGCCGGCGAGCCGTTCGAGGTCGGCCGGCAGCTGGTTGTGCGTGCCCTGCAGGACACGGCCACGCCCGGCCAGATTCGCAAGGACGAGTTCGAGCTCGTGCGCCTCGTGGACGGCCGGTACCTGGTGGCGCTGCCGGGCGTCATCGATCTGAGCAACTTCGAGTTCGGTTTGAGCGACGACAACCGCAGCGTGCGCGATCTCGACCGGTCAGCGCTGCGGTCGTCGATCGGCACATCCGTCCGGGGAAACGCCTACGCCGAGATGGTCTGGGAGGGGCTTGTGGCGAGCGGTGTGCCGATCGGGAGCGAGGTGCTGATCGTGGGCCACAGCTACGGTGCAGACACCGCGCTCGACCTCGCGTCCGACCCGCACTTCAACGGTCCCGACGGCTTCCGCGTCACCCACGTCGTCGCCGCCGGCTACGACACGCAACCGCAGTTGGACGATGTACCCGAATCCACACGCGTGCTCGCGCTGAGCAACAGGAAGGACGTCGCGGTGCTGGCCGAGACCGTCGAGCACCACGTCACGCAACCGGTGGAGGAGGTGCGCGAGATCGTCGACAGCGCTGTCGACCTGGACGTGGGCGGTGTCCTGAGTGGGCTCGCCGCCGGTATCGTACGTCCCGCACGGTCGGCACTCGCACCAGCGATTCACGTCGCCACGCGCGTCGACGACGTGGCCGGCGAGGTGTGGCACGGAGATCTGATCGACGCCGCCGAGGATGCCATGTTGCCGATTCCCGGCGTCGAGCGGCACGGTGATTCACAGGTCGATGTCGTGTTCGACGGCGGTTGGCGTGAGTTCGGCCACCACCCCCAGCAGTACATCGACTACCTGGCGGGGAGCTCCGATCCGCTCGTGCTCGGGTTCCTCGGGTCGCTGGCAGCGGGCACGGCGGTCGTCGGCACGGCGGTGGCGGTCGACGTTTCGGTGCCGAAAAAGGATCGTTCCGCGCAGAAAACTTGAGTCGTCTCATGTCAAGCTTCGG
>DASQTR010000559.1:0-9716 GCA_035641795.1 Ilumatobacter sp. | reverse complement strand
TACTTGGGTTTGGTGATCGTGTCGGCGTGGAAGAGGGCGAGGTCGCGCAGGTTGGGGTTGTTCGAGAACACCTCGATCGCCGGCGTGGTGGGCAACCGCAACGTGCGCTGAAGGATCCGCATCTGCGTGTGCTGGTTGTATTCGACCAGCGTGACCGCCCAGCCGTCGCGGCCTGCACGCGCCGTGCGTCCGGAGCGGTGCAGGTAGTCCTTGGCGTCCTTGGCCGGCTCGAAGTGGATCACGGCGCCGATGTCGTCGATGTCGATGCCGCGTGCGGCGACGTCGGTGGCGATCAGCATGTGCAACTTGCCCTCGGCGAACCGCTGTAGTGCACGCTCGCGCGCCTTCTGAGGCAGGTCGCCGTGGATCGCCGCGACCTCCACGCCGAGGTCGCTCAGATCCTGCTCGACTCTGTCGCACAGGCGCTTGGTCTGGCAGAACACGAGTGTCTTGGGGATGCCCTGGCCGATGGCGCCGACGACTCGCGCCTTGTCCATGTGGTGCACGGCGAGGAACAGATGGTGCATCGTGCCCACCGTGGCCGTCGCCGAGTCGACCGCTACCTCGATGGGGTCTTTGAGGTAGTGACGGATGAGATGACCGACGTCGCCGTCGAGTGTGGCCGAGAACAGCATCGTCTGGGTCCGGCCGGTGCAGTGGCGCAGGATCCACTCGACCTGTGGCGTGAAACCGTCATCGGCCATGCGATCGGCCTCGTCGAGGCAGACGATCTGGACCGAGCCGAGATCGACCTCCTTCGACTTGAGCAGGTCGATCAAACGCAGAGGCGTGGCGACGACCATCTCGACGCCGCGGGCGAGATCGTCGATCTGGCCGTGCCGGCTGGCACCGCCGTACACCGGCGCCACCCGCATACCGGCCAGGGTGGCGATCGGCTCGAGCACCTCGGCCACCTGCACCGCCAGCTCGCGGGTTGGCACGAGCACCAGTCCCAGGGGCTTGCGCGGCTCTGCGGTGTCCGTGATGCGGGCAAGCATGGGCACACCGAAGGCGAGCGTCTTGCCGGAGCCCGTCTTGGCCCGGCCGCACACGTCGCGGCCCTGCATCGCCACCGGAACTGCCTCCGTCTGAATCGCGAACGGCTGTGCGAAACCGCAGGCGGCAAGCCCGTTGTCGATCCGCTCGGGAACGCCGAGTGCGGCGAATCCGGTGGGTGGCTCGACGGCCGGCAGCGTCGATGTCGTCGTGAGGTTCCCGGTGCGGGTGGGTTCGTCGGCGTGCCCCCGCTGACGGGTCGCCGGCCCTCGGCGATGCCCGCCACGCTGGCCGCCCCGACGTCGGCTGGGGGGCCGCGGTGTTGCGTCGTTCATGGTGCGCACAGGGTACCGGGTGGCGGGCGTAACCCCAGGGTGGCCGGGTGATCACGCGGAGTCGCCACCCCGGCAAGGAATGCGAACGCCGACGACCCACTGCTGTGCGGACTGCGTACCGCGTGCGACGCGGAGGCCGGTGACGAAACGACCGACGACCCGCCCGCGCCCGTCGGCGAGTCATCGCGGGTTCGAGTCGGCCACCAGCCCTGAGTTCGTGCCGGGGCTCGGCCCGTCCGCCTCCCGAGCCGCGGCCGCCTCGCGTCCTGCAACCACAGGGACGCCAGGCATCGGGCATCCCGGTCGGCGGAGGCCGGGGTGCCCACATCTTCCTTGTCCGCGCATCGTCGGTTCGCTAGGATCGCACCGATGACGCGCAGTGGGCTGCTCCTCCTTATGTAGGGCGACGCCACATATCCGCGTTCGCCCGCCCCCAGCCTCCGGCCGGGGGCTCTTGCTTTTTTCCGGCCGGTTCTCACATTCGCCTCGACCCGAACCGAACCAGGAGCTCCTCATGCCTCCCGCAAACGTCACCCCGAAGAAGATGCCGTTCGAGAAGTACCAGCCGTACGTGCCGATCGTGCTGAAGGACCGCACCTGGCCCAACGTGGTGACCGACAAGGCGCCGCTCTGGTGCTCGGTCGACCTGCGCGACGGCAATCAGGCGCTGATCGACCCGATGGACCCGGCGCGCAAGCTGAAGATGTTCTCCGAGCTCGTGAAGATGGGGTTCAAGGAGATCGAGGTCGGCTTCCCGTCGGCGAGCCAGCCCGACTTCGACTTCATCCGCCAGCTGATCGAGGACGACCTGATCCCCGACGACGTCCACATCCAGGTGCTCGTGCAATGCCGCCAGGAGCTCATCGAGCGCACGTACGAGTGCCTGGTGGGCGCGCCACGGGCGATCGTGCACTTCTACAACTCGACCAACCCGCTGCAGCGCGAGGTGGTGTTCGGACTCGACAAGGAGGGGATCAAGGCGATCGCCGTCAACGCCGCCAAGCTGTGCCGCAAGTTGGAGGAGACGATCTCCGAGACGATGGTGCGCTACGAGTACTCGCCGGAGAGCTTCACGTTGACCGAGCCCGACTTCGCGATCGAGGTGTGCGAGGCGGTGATGGACGTGATGGAGCCGACACCGGACGATCCGATCATCTTCAACCTGCCGGCCACGGTCGAGTGCTACTCCCCCAACGTGTACGGCGACGTGATCGAGTGGTTCTGCCGCACGATAAAGAACCGTGATTCGGTGATCGTCAGCCTCCATCCGCACAACGACCGCGGCTGCGCGATCGCCGCCGCCGAGTTCGGTGTCATGGCAGGCGCCGACCGAGTCGAGGGCACGCTGTTCGGCAACGGCGAGCGCACCGGCAACGTCGACGTCGTGGCGTTGGCGATGAACCTGTTCGCGAATGGTGTCGACCCGGCGCTCGACATCAGCGACATCGACGCCCTGCGCCGCACCGCCGAATACTGCAACCGCCTGCCCGTGCCCGAACGCCACCCGTACGTCGGCGATCTGGTGTACACGGCGTTCTCCGGCTCGCACCAGGACGCGATCAAGAAGGGCTTCGAAAATCTGGCCGCCAAATCAACGCAGGGCGACTACGACAAGTGGGGCGTGCCGTACCTGCCGATCGACCCGCACCACGTGGGTCGCACGTACGAGGCGGTCATCCGCGTCAACTCGCAGTCCGGCAAGGGCGGCGTGGCATACGTGATGAAAGAGGAGCACGGCTTCGATCTCCCGCGGCGGCTCCAGATCGAGTTCTCGAAGACGATTCAGCACATCACCGAGGATTCGGGCACCGAGATCACACCGGCGACGATGTGGGGCGCGTTCGAGACCGAGTACCTGCCGCCCCAGCCGCGCTACCGGTTGCGCAGCCACGAGATCCACACCGAGTCGAGCGAAGCGACCGGGCGCACACGCGTCACCGGGCAGCTCGAGGTCGACGGCACCCCGATCACGATCACCGGCGAGGGCGACGGTCCTGTCGAGGCGTTCGTGAGCGCGATCGTCAGCAAATTCGGCGAGGAGTTCGACGTCGTCGACTACGCCGAGCACGCGATCGGGCGCGGCGCCAACGCCCAGGCAGTGGCGTACGTCGAGACGGTGAGCGGCGACAACGAGATCCGGTGGGGCATCGGGCAGGACCCGAACATCACGACAGCCTCGCTGCGAGCGGTGCTCAACGCCTTCGAACGCCAGCACGGCTGAATCGCATCGCGGTTCTGGCTCCGCGAACCGCGGTGCTGGCTACTGTTGCGGCGATGATCAGGTGGCTGCGACGACTCTTCTTGCTCGGTCTGATCAGCGGCGCCGCGTTCGCGGTGTGGACAGCGCTGCGGCGTCGCAACGAGTCGCCGTTGGCACCGCTGCCCGCGCCATCGCCCGCACCATCTCCCGCACCATCGCCCGCGCCATCGCCACCACCTCCTCCACCACTCCGATCGCCGTCAACACCTGCCCCCACGCCCCTCGCAAGGTCCGGGCCGGCGTTGATCGCCAACGCCGAGCAGCGGTGGTGCGCGCCGGTCGGCGGCGCCTGTCCCGAGGGATACCCCATCAAGGTCGCCAAGTCGGGCATCTACCACGTCCCCGGTGGGCGTTCCTACGTCCGCACCATGGCGGAACGCTGCTACGTGAATGCCGAGGACGCAGAGGCGGACGGATACCGTCGCGCCAAGGTCTGAGCACGACGAGAGGAGACGGTGTGAAGGTGACGGTGGATTACGACGTGTGTGTCTCGAGCGGGACGTGCGTGCGCGAGTGCCCGGAGGTGTTCGAGATCCGCTCCGACGGCTTTCTGTACCTCCTGATCGAAGACGAGATCCCCAAGGAGCTCGAGGAGAAGGCCAAGCAAGCGTGGGATCTCTGCCCGACCGGCGCCATCGACCTCATCCTCCCCGACGGCTCGTTGTTCCGCTGAGCGCGCCGTCGCCGTGGGCTTCTACGAGCAGCTGGCTCGGTCGTGGACCGCCAGCCGCTCGCTGTTGTGCGTCGGGCTCGACCCCGACCCGGCCTCGTTCCCAACGCCGCTCGATCACGGCCACGACGCGGTCTTCCGCTTCTGCAAGGAGATCGTCGATGCCACCGCCGATCTCGTCTGCGCGTTCAAGCCCCAGATCGCGTACTTCGCATCTCAACGCGAGGAGCCGGCGCTCGAAGCGCTGTGCACCTACATCCGCCACACCTATCCCGACGTGACGCTGATCCTCGACGCGAAGCGGGGCGACATCGGCTCCACCGCCGAGCACTACGCGCGCGAGGTGTTCGGGCGGTATCACGCCCACGCCGTCACCGTGAACCCGTACCTCGGTCGCGACGCGGTGGCGCCGTTCTTCGCCCACGGCGGGGGCGTGATCGCGCTGTGCCGCACGAGCAACCCGGGCGGTGGCGATCTGCAGTCGCTCGACTGTGAGGGTCAGCCGCTCTACGTCCGAGTCGCCGAGATGGTGGCCAAGGAGTGGGTCAACGACGGCGACTGCGGGCTCGTCGTCGGCGCGACCTATCCCGGCGAGCTGCGCGTGGTCCGCGAGACGGTTCGAGACCTACCGATCCTCGTACCGGGCGTCGGTGTTCAGCAGGGCGATCCACGCGCGGTGGTCGAGGCCGGCAGCACACCCGACGGGCGGGGGCTGGTGGTCAGCTCGTCGCGGGCGATCCTGTACGCCGGCAGCGGCGACGACTTCGCCCACGCCGCACGCGCCGCGGCGCTCGAAATCCGAGAGGCCTTACTCCTGTCGCAGTGAGCGCGCGAGTCGGGCAGTATGGCGCGATGACCGCGACCCAGACTGCGCAGCAACGGCGCGCACGCTTCTTCGAGCTTCACGCCCGTCCCGAGGTGTTCGTCATCCCCAACCCGTACGACGTGGGCTCCGCGAAGATGCTGGCCCACGCCGGCTTCGAGGCGCTCGCCACCACGAGCGCCGGCTTTGCCTGGTCGCAGGGAGTGGACGACGGCGACGTCACGTTCGAGCAACTGCTCGACCATGTGCGGGCGATCGCCGCTGCCGTCGACGTGCCGCTCAACGTCGACAGCGAGCGCCTCTTCGCCGACGATCCCGACGGCGTCGCCGCCAACGTCACCCGGCTCCACGAGGCCGGGGCCGCCGGCTGCTCGATCGAGGACTGGAACGGCACGGTGGGGGCGATCGAGCCTGTCGACGTCGCCGCCGAGCGTGTCGCTGCCGCGGCACGGGCGGCGCACGTCGACGGTGACCCGCTCGTCCTCACCGCACGCTGCGAGAACCTCCTGCACGGCGTGCCCGACCTCGACGACACGATCGCCCGGCTGTGCGCGTACCGCGATGCGGGCGCCGATTGCGTCTACGCCCCCGGGCTGTCGACGGCCGAGCAGATCAAGGCGGTCGTCGATGCCGTCGGCGTCCCGGTCAACGTCCTGGCGTGGCCGACCGGTCCCTCCGTACCCGAGATCGGCCGCGCCGGTGGACGCCGCGTGTCGACCGGGAGTGCACTGGCGTCGACCGCCTACGGGGCCCTGATGGCCGGTGCCCGCGAGCTGCTCGAGTCGGGCACCAGCGCCTACCTCAAGATCCGTCTGCGGCCGGAGGACCGAGCGGCACTCCGCGGCTGATCGCGTCAGCCGTGTAGCTCGTCGACGCTGAGAATGCCCGGCGCCGCCCGCAGCGCGGCGATCACCGAATCGGGCACTTCGATGGTCGTGGCGATCAGCATCACGGCCGTGCCGGCATTGGCGATCCGGCCCACATCCATGTCGGCGATGTTGACGTTGGCGTCGCCGAGCAGCGTGCCGACGGAGCCGATGACGCCCGGACGGTCGTCGTTGGTGACCACCAACATGTGGTCGGCGGGCGGGACGTCGAAGTCGTGACCGTCGACGTCGACGATCCGCTGCTCACCGCGGCGACCGGTCAAGGTGCCGCTGATGCTGTGGTGGTCGTGGCAGCGCAGCGTGATGAGGTTGACGTATTCCTCGGTCTGCGTGGAGTTGACCTCGCGCATTGCGATACCGGCCGACTTGGCCAGGCTCGGCGCGTTGACGTAGCTCACCGGTCCGTCGCTGATGCGGCTGAAGAATCCCTTCAGCACGGCGAGCCCGAGTATGCGCGTGTCGTAACGGGCGATGTCACCCTGGCAGCAGAGCTCGAACGAATCGGGCGAGCTCTGGTGAAGCGAACCGTAGAGGCGGCCGAGCCGCTCGGCGAGCGGCAGGAACGGCCGGATCGCCTCGTGCGCCTCGGCGGCGTCGACGTTTACCGCCCACGGCACGAAGTCGCCGGCGAGCGCGAGCTGCACCATGTCGGCGATGGCGTCACCGGCCTTGTCCTGCGCCTCACGCGTCGACGCTCCGAGGTGTGGCGTGACGACGACCTGTTCCAGCTCGAACAGCGGCGACTCGGTGGTCGGCTCCGTGTCGAACACGTCGAGCGCGGCGCCGGCGATCACGCCATCGCGGATGCACTCGGCCAGCTCGGACTCGATGACGATGCCACCGCGGGCGACATTGACGACGCGCAGTGTCGGCTTCGCCTTCAACAACAGCTCGCGTCCGATCAGGCCGGTTGTCTCCTTGGTCTTGGGGAGGTGGATGGTGAGGAAGTCGCTCGTTGCCACGACGTGATCGAGCGCCATTAGGTCGACGCCCATCTGGCGGGCTCGTTCGGCCGATACGAACGGGTCGTAGGCGACAAGGCGCATCTGGAACGCCTTGGCGCGGTCGGCCACGAGCTTGCCGATCCGGCCGAGGCCGACGATGCCGAGCGTCTTGTCGGCGAGCTCGACGCCCTCCCAGCGCGCCCGCTCCCAACGACCGGCGGTGAGTGCAGCATGTGCCTGCGGGACGTTGCGGGCCTGTGCCAGCAGCAGCGCCATCGTGTGCTCGGCGGCGGAGATGATGTTCGACTGCGGCGCGTTGACCACCATCACGCCGCGCGCGGTGGCGTGCTCCACGTCGACATTGTCGAGCCCGATGCCGGCGCGGCCGACAACGACGAGTTCGGTCGCGGCGTCGAGCACATCGGCGGTGACCTGCGTGGCGGAACGGATGATCAGCGCGTGTGCGGTCGACACGACACCGACCAGCTGCTCGTGTGTGAGGTCGGTACGGATGTCGACCGAATGCCCCGCCTCGCGGAGCCGATCGAGCCCGCCCTCGGCGATCTCTTCCGTGACGAGAATGCGCGCCATGACAGGCATGCTTATCGCCCACCCGACCCCGGACTCAAACGATTGAACGACACGTCAACCTCCGGCCTGACCGGCTCCGGCACGCACAACCACTTTGTGACAGGGACAACGACGTCCGCCGTCGTGATGACTGCCGCAAAGTCTCGCTCCGAAGTCTGTGACAGCGACTACGACGACCGTCGTACTGATCCCTGCCGCAAAATCGGAACCGTCTCTGTCGGCGCGTGATCGTGCCAGCAGGTACGGTCGAGGTCGATGGCCAGGGGCTCCGGCGCATGACCGCGGAGGTCGAGATCCGGACGCTCGACACGCCTGACGACATGGCGTCGATCGTGGAGGTCTTGCAGCAGGTGTGGGGTACGCGCACGCCGATCGTCAACGTCGAACTGCTGCGCGCGATGGCGCACTCCGGCGGGTACGTCGCAGGCGCCTTCGACCACGATCGGTTGGTCGGTGCCTCGTTCGGCTTCCTCGCCAGCCACAACGGCGAGCCCGCGCTGCACAGCCACGTCACCGGCATCCTTCCCTGCCTTCAGCGCACTGGCGTCGGCCGATCGGTGAAGTTCCATCAGCGCGAGTGGGCCGCCGCGCGCGGTATCGCCTGGATCACATGGACCTTCGACCCCATCGTGCGCCGCAACGCGTGGTTCAACCTCGAGGTGCTCGGCGCCCGGGTGTCCGAGTACGTCGTCAACTTCTACGGGTCGATGAGCGACTCGATCAACGCCCACGACGAATCCGACCGGCTGGTCGTCGCATGGCCGACCGATCCGGCGCGTCCGCGACCAATGCCACCCGACGGCGCCACGACGGTCCACGTCGACACGCCCGAAGACATCGTTCTCCTACGCCGCACCGACCAGGCTGAAGCAATGCGGTGGAGACGCCACGTGCGCGACGAGCTCTGCGAGCGTATGGACGCCGGCGCGACCGTCACGGGGTTCACGCGCGAAGGCCAGTACGTGTTGCAGGTCGTCGCATGAAGCTCGAACGGCTGGAGCTGCGACGGATCGCGCTCGACCTCGTCACCCCGTTCCGCACCAGCTTTGGCGTCGAGACGCAACGCGACATCATGCTCCTCCACGTGGTCACCGACGCCGGCGACGGGTGGGGCGAGTGCGTCGCCTCGCACGAGCCGGCGTACTCCTCGGAGTTCGTGGAAGGGTCGGCGTTGGTTATTCGCGATCACCTGTGGCCGACGGTTGTCGCCGCCGGCGTCAGCGCCGCCGCCGATGTCGCCCCGGCGCTGGCGCGCTTCAAGGGCCACCAGATGTCGAAGGCGGCGCTGGAGATGGCGGTGCTCGACGCCGAGCTTCGGGCCGACGGAATCAGTTGGAAAGAGCGCATCGGCGGCACGCGCGATCGCATCCCGAGCGGAGTGAGCGTCGGCATCTTCGACACGCTCGACGAGCTGTCACGCCAGGTCGCCGGCTACATCGCCGACGGCTACGTCCGGATCAAGCTGAAGATCGAGCCGGGATGGGACATCGAGCCGGTACGCATGGTCCGCGACCAGATCGGTCCTGACGTGCCGCTGCAGGTCGACGCAAATACCGCATACACGCGTGACGACATCGCCCATCTCTGCAAACTCGACGAGTTCGACCTGCTGCTGATCGAGCAGCCGCTGCCCGAGGAAGACATCCTCGGGCACGCCGAGTTGGCGCGGGCATCGGCGACGCCGGTCTGTCTCGACGAGTCAGTGGTGTCGATGCAGACCGCGGTTGACGCGATCGAGCTCGGTGCCGCAGAGATCGTCAACATCAAGCCCGGCCGGGTGGGCGGTTATCTGGCGGCGGTGCGGATCCACGACCTGTGTGTCGAGCGCGGCGTTCCGGTCTGGTGCGGCGGCATGGTGGAGACCGGAATCGGCCGCGCTGCCAATGCCGGGCTGGCATCGCTCCCCGGTTTCACGCTGCCGGGCGACATCAGTGCCTCGACGCGGTTCTACGCCCGCGACATCGTGCTCCGCCCGATCACCGTCGAGCACGGCCATGTCATCGTCCCGACGACACCCGGCCTCGGATTCGAGCTCGACCAGGAGTTCCTCGACTCGATCACCACGTCCACGGTCGTGCTCCAACCCTGAGGGGTAGGAGTCCCGCCGTGGAGGACGATCGAACTGTCCGCGACCTGCTGCGACTGAGCGCCGTCCGCCGCGCACGGGCACCGTGGATGCTGGCGGTGACGTTGATACTTGCCGCGTGTTC
>DASQTR010000558.1:0-2674 GCA_035641795.1 Ilumatobacter sp. | reverse complement strand
CCGCCAGCTCGACCTTGCCGGCGTGGGCCGCACCTACGAGCGCATGCATCGCCGCGGGCTCGACCTCGTCGGCGTCGATCCGGAGCATGCCGTGCACCTCGTGATCGGCATCATCGACAAGGGTCTCGACCTCGCATTCCTGCTCGACCCCGAGGGCGACCGCGACCTGATCGACCAGACGATCGTGGCGGCCGTCGCCTACCTCGAGCGCTACGCCGCCGACCAGAGTCGCGTGCGATGACGGCCAACGCGTTGGCGATCGACCTCGGCACCACCGCATGCAAGGCGTCGGTGATCGCGATCGACGGCGCCGTGCTGGGATCTGGTCTCACCCGCATCCCGGTGCTGTTCGGTGGCGACGGGGCCGCAGAGCAGGACGCCGAGCAGGTGTGGACGCTGACCCTAGACGCCTGCCGAGCTGCGATCGCCGAGGCCGGCCCAGGCGCGGCGGCGGCGATCGTCGCCGTGTGCGTCGCCAGCCAGTGGTCGTCGATCGTCCCCGTCGATCGCAACGGCAGCCCGGTCGCGGCGCTGCACATGTGGTTCGACGGTCGTGGGCACGACCTCGCCGATGCCGTCGTACCCGACCAGAACGGCGAAGCAGCGCGCTGCTGGGCCGATATCCACGGCTTCACCCCTGGCACGTCGCTGCGCCACATCCTGTGGTTCCAGTCGCAACCAGAGATCCATGCCCGCACGGCGGCGTATCTCGAGCCGATGGACTACCTGAACGCCCGCTTCACAGGCGTGATCGCGGCGACCGCCAACTCGGCGATGCCATTGGGCCTCACCGACAACCGGCAACTCGGCCACGCCGACTGGTCACCGGAGTTGATCGCGCTGGCCGGCGTCGACGGTTCGAGGCTGCCGGCGCTGTGCCGATCGCTGAGCGTGCTCGCGCCCATTCGTGCCGAGGTCGCCGATGCGCTCGGCATTCCGCGCGGCATCGACGTGGTGACGGGCGCCAACGACAGCATCGCCGCCGCGTTCGGCGCCGGCGCGCTCGAGCCAGGGCAGGCGGTGATGATGATGGGCACGACAGGAGTGCTGATCGCTCACCACCGCGCCCGCCACGTCGACCCAGAGCGATTCATCGTCACGATGCCGAGTGCCCTCGACGATCGCTACTACGTCGTGGCCGAGGGCGGGCTGGGCGGCAAGCTGGTGGAGCTGGCGCTGGCGCAGGCGTTCGGCGACGACGCCGTCGATGGAGGCGAAGCCTTCGACAAGATGTCGAAGGCCGCGGCCGCGTCGCCACCGGGCGCGTCGGGCGTGCTGTTCCTGCCGTGGGTTTTCGGTTCCGCGTCGCCCGCCCTCGACCGGCGACATCGCGGCGCGTTCTTGGGGCTTTCTCTGGGCACTTCGTCCGGCGACATGGCACGGGCGATGCTGGAAGGGATCTCGATGCAGATGCGATGGCTCGCCGACGAGGTCGAGCAGGCCATCGGTGTCGACTTCGGGCCGATCCGTTTCGTCGGTGGCGGTGCCCAGTCCGACGTTTGGGCATCGATCATGGCCGACGTCGTCGCCCGCCCGATCGTTCAGCTGGCCAACCCGCGCCACGCCAACGCCCGCGGCGCGGGGTTCATGGCGTTCGTCGCCACCGGCCGGCTGGCGCTCGACGATCTCGACAAGCTGGTCCCCGTCACAGCGACGTTCGAACCCGACACAACGACAACCCAGCTCTACGCCGAGCGACTCGAGCTCGTACGTGACCTGCACCGTGTGCTCGCCGAACCCGTCTCACGACTCACCCGATGAAGCATTGGAGGCGCCATGACCATTGATTGCGTTCCACGGCCACGCAGGCCGTTGTTGGCCACTCGCTCGCTGGCGCTCGCTCGCTCGCACCGTGGGAGTGTGGCGCCATGACGTTCTATCCCTACGCCGAACGCTACGACGTCGTGCGCGGACTTCCGTCAGAGGGCCGCCCGCGCGATGCGATCCTGAAGGAGCTGCGCGAGATGGCGGAGCTCGAGGACGCCAAATGGCAGGGCGGCAAGGCGTCCGGCTCGTTCTATTGCGGCGATCACGAGCACTACGCGTTCATGGGCGAGGCGTACGCGATGTACAGCCACATGAATGCGATGCAACGCGACGTGTGTCCCAGTGCGACCCGATTCGAGGGCGAGATCATCGCCATGGGGCTCGACCTCATGCACGCGTCGGAGGTCACCGACACCGAGCCGGCGGGATTGCTCACCAGCGGCGGCAGCGGCAGCATCCTGCACGCCATGCTTGCCTATCGCGAGCAGGCGACGCGCGGCGGGATCGGCCGGCCCAACGTGGTCAAGCCGGAGACTGCGCACCCGGCGTTCGACAAGGCGTGCCACCTGCTCGGTATCGAGATGCGGCGCGCACCGATCGACCCGAAGACGGCGCAGGTCGACGTCACCGCGATGGCGTCGATGATCGACGCCGACACCGCCGCGATCGTCGGTTCCGCTTGCAACTACGGCTACGGCACCATCGACCCGATCGCCGAGCTGTCCGACCTGGCGCTCGAGCGCGGCATCGGCTTGCACGTCGACGGCTGTCTCGGCGGGTTCATCCTCCCGTGGGGCGAGCGCCTCGGCTACGAGATCCCGGTGTGGGACTTCCGCCTGCCGGGCGTGACGTCGATCTCGGCCGACGTGCACAAGTACGGCTATGCGGTGAAGGGGATCTCCACCGT
>DASQTR010000557.1:0-7729 GCA_035641795.1 Ilumatobacter sp. | reverse complement strand
AAGCAGGCTGCCATCGTGCTGCTGGCGATCGTCCCCATCTCGCTGGTGGTCACCGCGGTGCGACGATGGTTGCTGCCGGACGCGAACTGGTGGATCTCCGTACTGATCGGCAACGTCGTCGGAGTCGCCGTGCTGTCATGGGCGGCGATGCCGTTCCTCACTCGAACGTTCGAGCGCTGGCTGCAGCGATGACCTGCAACGATGAGAAGGTCCGCGACCAGAGGTGCCGTCGATGATCGAGAACGCCGGAGCCCTGCGCGCCGAGTTCGAGGGCGCACACGGGTACTGGAGCGAGTCACTGGGCGACATGGCGCGGCTCGATCCGGTCTTCTTCCGCGCTTATCTCGACCTCTCCACGGTGCCCCATCGCACCGCCGCGCTCGATCCCAAGCTGCGGGCGCTGGTCAACCTGGCGATCGACGCCAACGCCACACACATGTTCGTGCCCGGCATCCGCCGTCACATCGCACGTTCGGTCGAGCTAGGGGCCACCGATGCGGAGATCATGGAAGTGCTCGAGCTCTCGGCGACGCTCGGCATCCACGCCGCCAACGCAGGGGTGCCGATCCTGCTCGAGGTGCTCGCCGAGACGGGTGAAACACCCGACGTGACGGAGCTGGACGCCCGCCAGCAACAGCTCAAGGCCGACTTCGAGGCCAACCGCGGTTACTGGAGCCCGATCTGGGACGGCGTGCTGAAACTGTCCCCGGATTTCTTCGAGGCGTACCTCGAGTACTCGTCGGTGCCCTGGAAGCACGGTGTGCTGGAGCCGAAGGTGAAGGAACTCATCTATTGCGCCTTCGACTGCTCGGCCACACATCTGTGGCTGCCGGGTCTCAAGCTGCACATGCGCAACGCGCTGGGTTACGGCGCCACACCGCTGGAGATCATGGAGGTGATCCAAATCGCGAGCGCGCTCGGCGCCCACGCCTTCGAATGGGCGATGCCCGCGCTGCGCGAGGCCCGCGATGCCGGAGGCGGGTAGCGCCGTAACGAAGCTCAGGAATGCTCGGCGACGGCGGCGCGGAGGAGGCGGTCGAACAGCTCGTACGGGAACGGCTCGGCGAGCTGGAACTTGAGCGTGCCCTTGCCGGATTGGAAGCGCTCGATGTCGCGCTGCAACGCTTCGTCACCCGTGGGCACGGGATACACGCCGATGTGGTTTTTCCACGCCCCTACGTAGATCAGCGGCTTACCGTCGAGCTTGAAGGTCGGGATGTCGTAACTGATCGCCTCCGTTGCACGGGGCACTGCATTGCTGACGCGCCGCCGCGCTTCGTTGAGGATCTCGCGTGCGGCTGCGGGTTGGGCGGCGACGTAGGCCTCGACGGTGTCGTACTTCTGCGCCATATCACACGCGCTCGTGCAGGTGCACCGTGACCTCGTCGCCGGCTTCCTTGTGGATCGCACGGCGCAGTTCGGCCTTGATCGGCAGCTTGTGCGTTCCGTCGCCGAGCGCCATGAAAGAGCTCCGGAACGGATGGCCGTCGACCGTACCGGCGATCTTGACTAGCCCCCGCGTGCCGAAATACTCCGCCGACCCGGGCATCACGACGTATGTCCAACCGCCCTTTGCGGGGCTCTTCTGCAGCGTCGCCGTGAACCGCTTGTCGAGATGCGCGCTCACATCGCCTCCACTGCCGCCCGGATCTCATCGGCTGACATCTCATGGATCGGCGTGGCCACCGACCACGAGTGGCCGAACGGGTCCTCGAGCACGCCGTAGCGGTCGCCCCAGAACGCGTCCTCGACGGGCATCGTGACGGTGGCGCCGGCCGCAACGGCTCGTTCCACGAAGGCGTCCACGTCGGCGACGACGAGGTGGATGGTGACCGGTGTGCCCCCGAGCGTCTTCGGCGACTTGATTCCGTGGTCGAGCATCTCGTCGACGAGCAACACCGACGAGCCGTTGATCGACACGCTGGCATGCACCAGCTTTCCGTCCGGGCCGGGGAGGCGGATCATCTCGGTGGCCCCGAAAGCTTTGATGTAGAAGTCGATGGCGTCGGCGGCGCCGGCGCAGACGAGGTGTGGCGACAGCTGGTGCATGCCCTCCGGGAGCCGCACGGCATTCGCATCGTGGTTATCCATGGTCAATCTCCTGGTTGTTGTGCTGATTGTTGTGCTGGATGGTGTCGTCGTCGTCGTCGCGCCCGAGCACCAGCTCGAGATACCGACGCAGGTGGGCGATGCTGTCCGTCACCAGCGTCGGGTCGTCGGCCGCCTTGCTGAGCACGAACGCGCCTTGGAGCACCGCCTGCGTGTGGCGAGCCAAGCCTTCGGCGTCGACATCGGGCGGATGGCCGGCCGCGGCAAGCGCCTCCTCGAAGTCGCGTTCGAGCGTACGCGCGTGGCCGAAGATGCTCGCCGCGCACGCGTCGCGCACGTCGGGATTGGTGGCGAACGCCTCCTGCGTCATCGTGCCGACCAGGCAGGTGTAGTCGGCGGGGGAGCCGGCGATGAGCTGGGCGCGCAGGTCGAGATATCCGAGTATGCGATCGAGCGGATCGGCGATCGAGTGATAGTCGGCGGCGGCGAACAACGCCCCGGTCGTCTGCGACCAATGTTCGGCGGCAGCCACGGCGAGTGCCTGCTTCGACTCGAAGTGGTGGAAGAAGGCGCCTTTCGTGACACCGGCGGCGGCGCACAGCTCGTCGACGCTGGTGGCGCTCAAACCCTTGCTGCGAATGACCTGCACGGCGGCATCGAGCAGCCGCGCCCGCGCCGTGCCCCTGACCACACGACCGGCCGGCGCGTCACTGATCGAAGCGTCGGGCACGTCACACGCCGTCGGCGGCGGCGCGCATGGCGGCGAGGTCTATCTTCGTCATCGACAGCATCGCCTTCATCGCCCGCTGTGAGCGCTCGCGATCGGGATCGTTGATCAGCTCCTCGCCCTGAATCGGGAAGACCTGCCAGGAGACCCCGTAGCGGTCCTTCAGCCACCCGCATGCGACCTCTTGGCCGCCGCCCTCGCGCAACTTGTCCCAGTAGTAGTCGACGTCGTCCTGCCCATCGCAGTTGACGAGGAAGGAGACGGCCTCGTTGAACGTGAAGTCGGGGCCGCCGTTGATCGCCGTGAACGGCTGGCCGTCGAGCACGAAGTCGACGGTCATCACCATGCCCGCCTCACGCGGGCCGACCTCGCTGTAGTGGGTGACGTTGGTGATCTTCGAGTTCGGGAACACCGAGACGTAGAACTCGGCTGCTTCCTCGCTCTGGGTGTCGAACCAGAGGTTCGGAGTGATCTGTGGCATCGCTGCGCTCCTTTCGGTCCCCGCTGCGCGCCAACATACCAACTGGTCGGTATGTGGTCAAGGCGTCGGTGCCTACAAGTGCGGGGCGGCCTTCTGGCCGCTGTGACGGACCGGGTTCATGGCTGTTGCGCCGCCGTCGATGGAGACCATCTCGCCAGTGAGGAAACCGGCGTTGTCGGACAGCAGGAAGGTGATCAGGTCGGCCACTTCCTCCGTCGTTCCGGGGCGCCGTTGCGGCGCGATGTGGGCGCGGCGGGTGGCGTCCGCCGCGCCCTCCGGGCTACCGGCGACCAGATCGGTGATCACGACGCCCGGGGCGACGCCGTTGACACGGATGCCGCGCTCGGCGCCGTGCACTGCGGCACTGCGCATCAGTCCGAGGACGGCGTGCTTCGACGCGTGGTAGGGCACGAGGTCGTCGCTGCCGCGCAGGCTGCAGATGGAGCCGGCGATCACCATCGCGCCGCCGGTGCCCTGCGCGGCGTACCGGAGAAACGCGCTGCGTAGTCCGAGGAACGTGCCGCGCACGTTGACTGCGATAACCCGATCGAAGTCGTCGGCGGAGAGTTCCTCGAAGGGCGCCAGCGAGCCGGGGATGCCGGCGTTGAGCACGTGAAGGTCGATGCGGCCGAAGCGCTCGACGATCGTTGCCGCGCAGCGCTCGACGTCGGCCTCGTTCGAGATGTCGACGGTGACGGGCAGTGCCTGGTCGCCGAACTCGTCGGCGAGCGATCTCGCCCGCTGGCCGTCGCGGTCCGCGATCGCGACCTTCGCGCCGCCCGCGGCGAGTTGGCGGACCGTCGCCGATCCGATCCCGCCGGCGCCGCCCGTGACCAGCGCGACCTTGTCCCCGAAGTCGTAGACCGTCATGACGGCGAGCATGACATGAACTGTCGGCCTCGCGGCCAAGCGAGGTGCGCGTGTTGATCCACGTTGCTGCGACTTGCGTTTGCTTGGCTCTTGAAGGAAGGGGCCGGGCGTCGCGTCTGTTTCACGTTGCTGACGGGAGCAACGCGCCGGCTCGGGCAGCTTCGTCTTCAAGAGCACCAGCAACCGCAACTAGGAGCGACGTAACACCACACGCACCCTGATCGCCACCGGTGAACCCAGGATCCGTGCCCGTCGGGGCGGGTGAGCGATCATTGGTCGATGGCCTCCGATGGCTCACCGCGTGTGCCGACATCGTTTTCGGACGACGTGGTGCCGTCCCGTCCGGAGATCAAACCACCCGAGCCGGCGTTGACGGCGGCCGATCTTCTCGAGCGCGCTGCGGCGATGCGCGAGTCGATCCGAGCCGAAGCGGCCGCGAACGAGGAGCGCGGTGGCTACTCACCCGAACGCCATCAGGCGTTCACGGATGCGGGCTTCTACCGCATGCTGCAGCCACGTCGGTACGGCGGCTACGAGATCGGCATGGACGAGTTCCTCCGTGTCGTGATGGAGGTCAGCCGCGCCGACCCGGCGACCGGGTGGTCGATGTGCCTTGGGTCCGCTCATGTGTTCCAGCTGGCGGCGTTCTTCGGTGCGACCGCCCAGGACGAGATGTTCCCGGCCGACGGCCACGTCGTGATCCCGTCGCGCAACATCCCGCGCGGCACAGCGACACCCGTCGACGGCGGATGGATTGTCGACGGCACGTGGGACTACGCCTCGGGCTGCACGTACGCCACGCACATGATGGGCGTCGCCCTCGACGCCCACGGCCAGAAGCAGATCTTCGTCATCCCCGCCGATCAGATCCGGATCCTCGACGATTGGGGCGGCGGGCGCACACTCGGGCTGGGCGGCAGCGGGTCGAACTCGGTGCTGATCGACAACGTGTTCGTCCCCGCACACCGCGTGCAGCCGTACGTGTGGAAGGACTACGTGATCCCGGCTGAGGGCACACCCGGCTACCGCATCCACGGGAATCCGATGTACCTCGCCCGCACGCTCACCCTGTTCTGGGGCGAGTTGGCGGCGATCATGGTGGGCACGGCCCGCGGCATGCTCGACGAGTACGACCGCCTCATCCGCGAGCGACCGACCAGCTTCCCGCCGCCGATGCCACGCATCGAGTCGACCGATTACCTGCGCTGGTTCGGCGAGGCACTGGCGCTTGTCGACACCGCCGAGTTCGCGGTGCTCGGGGCGGCGCGCGATTACATGGATCGCTGCCGCCGGTGGGCCGAGACCGGCGAGGACTTCTCCGTGCTCGACGACGCCAGGCTGCGCGACGTCGTCACGAGCGGTGCCCGGATCGCCAACCAGGCGATCACGATGATGTTCGACACGGGCGGCAGCAACGCCGCCCGTAGCGACTCGACACTGCTGCGGTACTACCGCGACGCCTCTATGTTCCGGACCCATATCGCCGCCCAGTACGACGCCGTCTGGTTGTCGACCGCCAGGGTGTGGTTCGGCGGGGAGTTGAGTCACTGATGCGTGCCGCGCTACTCGTAGAGATCAAGCAGCCCTTCGTGGTCGAAGACATCGACTACCACCGGCCGTCCCCGGGGCGCGTACTGATCAGGACAGGCGCGGCGCCGTTCTGTTCCACGGACTGCGTCAACTGGCGCGGCGAGCTGTTCAAGATCCCGCCTACCGTCCTCGGACATGCGGCGATGGGCGAAGTGCTCGAGGTCGGCGAAGGCGTCGATCACATCGCGGTCGGCGACCGTGTGATCGTTCCGGGCACCTCGGAATGCGGCGTGTGCTTTTACTGTTCGATCGGCCGTCCCGACCAGTGTTCGGAGACGTTCGACCGCAACGGCATCTGGCCACACGTCGCCGACCGCCGCGATGGCCAACCGGTCAGCGCGGCGGGCAACGTGGGGGGCTACGCCGAGGTGATGAACGTCACGGCGACCCAGGTATTCCCAGTCCAGACCGACTTGCCCGATCAGTGGCTGAGCCTGCTCGGCTGCGGCATTACGACCGGGCTGGGGTCGGTGTTCAACATCGCCAAGGTGGCGCCTGGTTCGAGCGTCGCGATCGTGGGGTGCGGGCACCTGGGACTCTGGATGGTGCAGGCGGCGCGAGTGGCGAACGCCCGCACCATCATCGCCCTCGACCCGATCGCGTGGCGCCGGGAGCTCGCCGGCACCCTGGGCGCGACGCACACCGTCGACCCTTCGGCGCAGGATCCGGTCGCCGCGGTGCAGGCCCTCACTGGCGGGCGCGGCGCCGACTACGTGCTGGAGGCGGCGACGCTGGCGTCAGCGCAGACGCAAGCGTTGCTGCTGTCGCGCCGCGCCGGCCGTGTCGTGCTGACCAGCATCGAGCGCGGCGACGCGACCGTGACGTTCCCACAGGTCGCGCTGGCGGTGCAGAGCCGCGAGATCATCAGCGCCCAGAACGGCAGGGTGCGGATGCGGCACGACCTCCCGCGCTTCATCCGCATGATGGAGGACGGACTGGTCACGCCGGAGCCGATCATCACCCGCGAGTACCGCCTCGACGACATCAACGATGCGTTGGAAGCGTCGATGGACAAGCGCGACCTATCCGGCGTGATCGTGCCGAACTGATGAAACGATTGCGCGTTACCCCTTGACAGCGCCCGCCAGCAGGCCGCGGACGAAGTAGCGCTGGAGCGAGAAGAACACGATGATCGGCAGGATCATCGACACCATGCCCGCGGCCGTGAGCAGGTGCCACGACTGGCCGCGTGTGCCGGTCAGCTGCGCCAACTGCTTGGTGATCGGTGCGTTCTCGCGGCTCGTGAAGATCAGCGCCACGAGATAGTCGTTCCAGATCCACATGAACTGGAAGATCGCCAGCGCGGCGATCGCCGGCACGGACAACGGCACGATCAGCCGCCAGAAGATCGTCATGTGCCCTGCGCCGTCGACGCGCGCCGCCTCGACGATGTCCTTGGGCAGCCCCGACACGAAGTTCTTCATGATGAAGATGCAGAACGGCATGCCGAAGCACACGTGAGCGAGCCACACCCCGTAGATGCCGCTGGTGATGTCGAACCGATCGAACGGCAGCAGGTGGACACCGAACACTTCACCGTTGACGAGCAACTGCAGCATCGGGATCAGCGCCATCTGCAATGGCACCATCAGCAGTGCCACCGTGCCGACGAACAGCCAATCGCGACCGGGGAAGTGCATCCACGAGAACGCGTAGGCGGCGAGCGTGGCGATGCCGATGGAGAGGATCACCGACGGGATCGTGATCTCGAGCGAGTTCAGGAAGAAGTGCCACAGGTTGTCGCTGTCGGTGCCCGACGACAACACGGCGCGGTAGTTGTCGAGCGTCACGGCGGGGTCGGTGAACCAGTTCCACCACCCGCTCGTCTTGACGTCGACCTCGGGCCGGAAGGATGAGATGAAGATCCCGAAGGTCGGGATCGTCCAGATGACGACCAGCGCGTAGACGAGGACCTTGCCCCAGCGGGTGCTCAGAGAGGTGCTCAGCGAACGCCCGACCGGTGCGCGGTAGACAGACGCAGTGGATACCGGCTCGTCGCCGGGCTCGGCGGG
>DASQTR010000556.1:0-3673 GCA_035641795.1 Ilumatobacter sp. | reverse complement strand
CCGCCGGCGTCCGAGCGGGCTGAAGATGCGATGAACTGCGAGCCGTCTGGCGCCGCTCATTGCGTTCCCCGGCCACGCAGGCCGTTGCTGGCCGCTCGCTCGCTGGCGCTCACTCGCTCGCATCCGAGAAGTGTCGACACGTGAACGCCCGCTGGCGCGGACTCGGGTGGCTCGTTGCCTCGACCATCGTCGTGGCGACGGCCGTGCTGGTGGGGGCGATGGTCGGTCCCGCCGGGCCGGCGGCGTGGCGGGTGCCGCTGGCGTTCCTCGACCACCTGCCATGGGTGGACATCGACTCCGGCGTGTCGGAGGCCCAGTGGTCACTGATCTGGAACATCCGCATGCCGCGGGTGATCCTGGCGGGCATCGTCGGGGCGATGCTGTCGGTGGGCGGCGCCGCGTATCAGGGCGTGTTCCGCAACCCCCTGGTCGACCCGTACCTGCTCGGCGCAGCCGCTGGGGCCGGCCTGGGCGCCACGCTGATGATCGCGGTGTGGGGCGGGGTCGGGCGTGACTGGCCCGTTGCACCGGTGCCTGTGGTCGCGTTCCTCTTCGCGATGGCGACGGTGGCTGTGACCTACATGGTCGGCGCCTCGTTCGGCGGCCTCCGATCGAGCACGACACTTGTGCTGGCGGGTGTGGCGATGGTGTCACTGACGACGGCGATCCAGACGTTCGTGTTGCAGCGCAACTCAGAGGTCGTGCGCGAGGTCTACAACTGGATCCTCGGCCGCGTATCGACAGCGACCTGGAGCGATGTGCGGCTCGTCACTCCCTACGTGGTGATCAGCTGCATCGTGCTGTTCCTCCACCGCCGCCACCTCGACATGCTGCGTGTCGGCGACGACGAAGCTTCCACGCTCGGCATGCCAGTGGCGCGGGTACGCCTGGTCGTCGTGGCGGCGGCCACGTTGGGAACTGCGGCGGTGGTCGCCGTCAGCGGACTGATCGGTTTCGTCGGACTGCTCGTGCCGCACGCCGTGCGGATGGTCGCCGGTTCGAGCTACCGCAGGCTGCTGCCGCTCACCGCCGCGTTCGGGGCAGCGTTCCTGATCCTCGTCGACATCCCGGGCCGCACGCTGACGGCGCCGGCCGAACTGCCGATCGGCGTCGTCACTGCATTCTTCGGCGCCCCGTTCTTCATCCTCCTGCTTCGAACGCGACAGGTGGCCCGGTGAGTTCGCTCGAGTTCACCGGTGTCACAGTGCGGTACGGCAAGCGCGAGGTCGTGCGGTCCTTTTACGCATCCGTTCGCTCGGGCGGATGGTTGGGACTGATCGGTCCCAACGGCGCCGGCAAGTCGTCGCTCCTGCGCGCCGCGGTCGGACTCGTCGAGTACACGGGCGACGTGCTGGTGGACGGCGCGTCGCTGTCGTTGCGCTCGCGGTCACGGCGGGCGGCGCTGCTGGCGTACGTTCCGCAGAACCCGCTGCTGCCGTTCGACATGACGGCGATCGAGTACGTGCTGCTGGGACGAGCACCGTTCGTCAGCTACTTCGGAACGGAGTCGCGCCACGACCGGGCGATGGCACGCGACGTGCTCGGAAGGCTCGACGTGAGCGAGTTCGCCAACCGCCGGCTGGGCGAGCTGAGTGGCGGCGAGCAGCAGCGACTCGTGATCGCTCGCGCGCTTGCCACCGAGGCACCGATCCTGCTGCTCGACGAACCGACGAGCGCGCTCGACATCGGCCATCAACAGCAGGCGCTCGAGCTCGTCGCACGTTTACGTCGCGACCACGGCCTCACCGTCGTCTCGGCGATGCACGACCTGACGCTGGCGGGGATGTACGCGGATGACTTGGCGTTGATGCACGAGGGCAGCGTGGTCGCTTACGGGCCGGCGGCGGACGTGCTGCGCCCGGAGACGCTCGCCGAGTTCTACGGCGTACGCGTCACCGTCCACCACGAGCCGGACGGCACCGTCGTCGTGATCCCGAGGCGCGAGTCGTTCGAGTGATTCCGGCTTCTGGAGAGCCCGCGGATCGGTGTCTGGCACGCCGAGCCGTGGGCTGCCAAACCCGTAAGAAAGGCGCGTGCCTGACACCGGGCGGTGCGCGACAGCGGGGTGCCAGGCATCGGGGCGACCAATCCGCTGGCTCTGCAGCGCCCTCCGGGTGTCAGACACCTGGCGGTGTCGTAGCGTGAAACTCGTGGCAGGCCGACCGCACGTCGTCGTCATCGGAGCTGGATTCGGTGGCCTGCGCGTGGTCAAGGGCCTCCGCCGTTCGCCGGTCGACGTCACGGTCGTCGACCCCAACAACTTCCACACGTTCCAGCCCCTGCTGTACCAGGTGGCGTCGGGCGGTCTCGACGCCGGCGACGTCAGCTTTCCGGTGCGCGGCATCCTGCGCCGCTCGAAGTCGGCGCGCTTCGTGCTCGGTGCCGTGACGGCGATAGACCTCGACCGCCGCGCCGTCACGGTCGACGACGAGATCTCGATCGGCTACGACTTCCTGGTGATCGCGGCCGGGTCGGTGTCGACCAGCTTCGGTGTGGCCGGCGTCGACGAGCACGCGCTACCGCTCAAGACGTTGCACGACGCAATCCGGTTGCGCACACGGCTGCTGGCCACGTTCGAGCACGCCGGCAGCGAGGTTGCCGCCGGCCGGCCGCGGCCCGATCTTTCGATCGTGATCGTCGGCGGGGGACCGACAGGCGTGGAGACGGCCGGCGGGCTGCGCGAGCTCGTCGACCGCGTGCTGAAGAGGGACTTCCCAGAGCTGCATCTCGACGGGCTGCCGATCACTCTCGTCGAGGCCGCTCCACGCGTGCTGGGTCCGTTCCACCCCAAGTCGTCGGAGCGAGCGGAAGAGACGCTGGCGCGTCGCGGGGTTCACCTGATCACGGGCGTTGGTGTCGATCACGTCGAGGCGGGCGCGGTCGTGCTCGCCGACGGAAGGCGTCTGACATCGGCGGTGACGATCTGGGCGGCCGGCGTCACCGGCAGCCCGGTCGCGAGCCTGCTCGGAGTGCGGCTCGCGCGCGGCGGCCGCATCCTCGTTCGGCCGGACCTCTCGCTGGAGGGCCACCCCGAAGTGTTCGCGATCGGCGACATCGCCGCCTCGCCCACCGACGACGAACGGCCCCTTCCGCAGGTCGCTCAGCCGGCGATCCAGGGTGGTTTCCACGCAGCGGCGCAGATCATGGCGCTGGTGGAGGGCCGCCCAACGGAGGCGTTCCACTACCACGACAAGGGGTCGATGGCGACGATCGGCCGCAACCAGGCCGTCGCCGAGTTCCCGAGCGGGCTGCGTTTCCACGGCCGCATCGGCTGGCTGATGTGGCTCGGCCTGCACCTCGTCTACCTGATCGGCTTCCGCAACAGGGCGACCGTGCTCGTCAACTGGTCGTGGAACTATTGGACGTACGACCACAGCGCGCGCACGCTCGTCGAGTCGACCACACCTCGGAACCGGTCAGAACCGGGCGGCCGACGCGCGTGAAAACCGTTGCGGTGCAGCGCGTCGCAAGCAGCCTCGGTCACCCGCCCGATCGGCGCGACACGAACTTCCAGATCTCACTGAAGTCGCTGGCGGGCATGGCGTCCTCGCAGGCGTTCCACAGCGCGCCGACTGCCTCGCTGACTTCGTGCGACGTGCCGACTTCGCGAGCGACGCTGTTGAACAGGCGCACATCTTTGGCCATCAGGCGCGTGTGGAACCCGGTGTCGTAG
>DASQTR010000555.1:0-2044 GCA_035641795.1 Ilumatobacter sp. | reverse complement strand
CCGGCGAGGCGGCCGGGCAGCGGCTCGCCGAGGGCGGCTCTCAGAAGCTCCTCTGCGTGATCCACGAGCAGGGCAACATCGGGCTCAACCAGCGCTGTGACGGCGCCAAGCAGGGCTTCGGCGGCGAGGTCGAGAACCTGCAGGTCAAGGGCGTCGAGGACATCTCGACGACGCTCACCGAGATCCAGTCGAAGCTCGAGTCGGACGACTCGATCGACGCCGTGCTGTCGCTCAACCCGGACATCGCCGTGGCGGCGCGCGACGCCGTCCAGGGTTCGGGCTCTGAGGCCAAGCTCGCGACGTTCGACCTCAGCGGCGACGTGGTCAACGCGATCGAGAACGGCGAGATCGAGTTCGCCGTCGACCAGCAGCAGTACCTGCAGGGCTACCTACCGGTGGTGTTCCTGAAGCTGTTCAACGACAACGCCAACACCGTCGGCGGCGGTCAGCCCGTGCTCACCGGGCCGGGCTTCGTCGACAAGGCCAACGCGTCCACGGTCAAGCAGTTGGCCGAGGAGGGGACGCGCTGACGAACTGGGTTCCGCCGCGGCCGGCCCACCCCGCCGGCCGCGGCCAGACCCTCCTGGGAGGAGCCAGAAGATGAGCGATCCGACCGTCGCCGCGCAGCCACCCGGTGCGCCGTCCCCCACCTCGGTGGTCGACGACCGGATGGCGGACGTCAGCTTCGTGACCAAGCTGCTGCGGCGGCCCGAGCTCGGTGCCGCGCTCGCAGCGCTCGTCGTCTTCCTCTTCTTCACGTTCACGACCGACCAGTTCGGGACGCTCGACGGCGCCGCCAACTGGACCGACGTCGCCTCGACGCTCGGCATCCCGGCGGTGGCCGTGGCGCTGCTCATGATCGGTGGCGAGTTCGACCTGTCGGCGGGAGTGATGACCGGTAGCGCCGGGCTCGTGATGGGCCTGCTCGCCACCGAGCTCGACATGAACATCTGGTTCGCGATCGTGCTCACGTTCGTGTTCGCGGCGACGATCGGCTTCATCAACGGGATGATGGTCGTGAAGACGAAGCTGCCGAGCTTCATCGTCACGCTCGCGACCTTCTTCATCCTCCAGGGCGCCAACCTCGGCGTGACCAAGGAGATCACCGGCAGCGTGCGCGTCGGCGGGCTGAACGAGGCCTCCGGCTATCAATCAGCGTTCGACATCTTCGGCGGCTCGTTCTCCGAATACGACTTCCGGATCACGGTCATCTGGTGGGTCGTGATCACGATCCTGGGGACCTGGGTGCTTGCGCGCACGCGCGTGGGCAACTGGATCTTCGGCGTGGGCGGCGACGCCACGGCGGCCCGCAACGTTGGCGTGCCGGTCTCGCGCGTGAAGATCGCTCTCTTCATGACGACGTCGATGGCCGCGGCGCTCGTCGGGATCATGATCGCGCTGCGGCTGTCCTCCGTGCAGGCGAGCCAGGGCAGCGGCGAGGAGTTCACCTACATCATCGCCGCGGTGGTCGGCGGCTGCCTGCTCACGGGCGGTTACGGGTCCGCCATCGGTGCCGCTATCGGCGCGCTGATCATTGGCATGGCGTTCATCGGCATCCAGTTCTCTGGCTGGGACACCGACTGGCGCTTCCTGTTCCTCGGCGTGATCCTGCTCCTGGCCGTGCTCGTCAACAACTTCGTCCGGCGCAGCGCGGAAGGATCCCGAAGGTGAACGACAAGGTGCCCCTGCTCGAGACGCGCGTGGTCTCGAAGTACTTCGGAAACGTGATCGCTCTGAAGGACGTGTCGGTGTCGGTCTTCGACGGTCAGGTCACATGCGTGCTCGGCGACAACGGCGCGGGCAAGTCGACCTTCATCAAGATCCTCTCGGGCGTGCACCCGCACGACGACGGTGAGCTCCTCGTGGACGGCGAGGAGACGCACTTCCGCTCGCCCCGCGAAGCGCGCGAGAACGGCATCGCCACCGTCTACCAGGACCTGGCGACCGTGCCGCTGATGTCGATCTGGCGCAACTTCTTTCTGGGCTCGGAGCCCGTGAGGACGATTGGGCCGATCAAGCTGGTCGACGTGAAGTGGGCGCGGCG
>DASQTR010000554.1:0-2251 GCA_035641795.1 Ilumatobacter sp. | reverse complement strand
CTACGACATGTCGTTCGCCTCGGTGCAGAAGCACGTGGCTGTGCTCGAGCGAGCCGGCCTGCTCAGCAAACGGCGCGACGGCCGCCAACAGCTCGCACATGGCGAGGTCAAGGTAGTGCGCTCGATCTCCTCGATGCTCGGCGAGCTCGAGAACCTCTGGCGCGGCCGCATCGCTCGCATCGACGAGCTCATCACACACGAACACCGAACAGACCAGGAGTAGCCCCGTGCCCGTCACCGACGTCACCCACGACCTCGACAGCCGAACCCTCACCATCACCGCCGAGTTCGCCGCTCCTGTCGAGCGCGTCTGGCAGATCTATGCAGATCCACGGCAGCTCGAAAAGGTCTTTGGGCCGCCCACCCATCCGGCGACCTTCGTCGAGCATGACCTCACCCCAGGCGGCAGGGCCCACTACTTCATGACCTCGCCGGAGGGCGAGAAGTTCTACGGGTGGTGGAAGGTCACCGCCGTTGACGAGCCGCGCAGCTTCGCCTTCGATGACGGCTTCGCATCCGACGACAGCTTCACCCCGCTGGACGACATGCCGGTGTCGCACAATGTGTACGTCTTCGAGTCCGTCGACAAAGGCACCCGCGCCACGTTCACCAGTACCTACGACTCAACAGAAGCGTTGGAGAAGGTACTGGAGATGGGCGTGGTCGAGGGAGCCTCGTCGGCCATCGATCAGATCGACACCCTTGTGGCCGCCTGAGCCGGCGAACTCCAGGACGCCGACTTGGATACGGCCGTTCACGCGTTCGCGCGGCGGAAGCCTCGGGCCACGGCCTTGAGTGTTCGCCGCAGCACCAAGGCCGACACGATCCACGGTCCGGCGACGATGATCGGATCCATGGCGTGGATCAAGAGGTCGGCCCGCTTGCCCGTTCGCCGTGACGACCATCCGCCGTACCGAAGCTCGGCCGTGATGCCCGTCTGCGTGATCGGATTGTCGGGCCGCAACGTCGCCAACGAACGCACGTGCTCCTCGAAGGCGTCCACCCGGTCGGCGAAGGCGAGCAGCAGCCAATGCTCGGTCCGAGCTTCGCTGAAGCGGCGATACGAGAAGCGCCGGATGACGCCTGAAAGGCCCTTCGTCGGGCACGACGTCCCGAACGCAGGTGTCAGGAACGCGTGCTCGATCGACTTCTCTCGCCCTCCGGGGTCGGGTTGCTGGTCGGGGACGTCCCAGTGCGCGCCCGTGGGGTGATCGGGCGCCAACAGCCGCGGCACCGACGGGCGGTCGTGCGGGTCACGGTCGACGCCCCAGCCAGGGATGCGGGCGCGCAGCTGGTCGACCGGCTCGGCGATCGGCGGCTTTGTCCTCGTGTACGACATCTCAGCTCCCATCTCCGGGGACGATCAGTGGTTTGATGCAGCCGTCGAGCTTGGCGGAGAAGACGTGGTACGCCTCGGAGATCTCCTCCAGCGGGAAACGGTGCGTGACCAGCTCGCTCGGTCGGATGTATCCGTCCCGCACGTGCTCGAACAGTCGCCACCACTGGCGCTTCACGTGGCACTGGTTCATGTTGAGCGTCAATCCCTTGTTGACGGCGTCTCCGAATTTGACCGATGTGTGGATCGGTCCGTAGGCGCCCATCACCGAGATCGTGCCGCCCTTTCGCACCGAGTCGATCGCCCAGTTCAGCGCTACGGGTGAGCCCCCGCGCAGCTTGAACTTCGCGGACGACACGTGATGCAGCATGTGCCCCACTGCTTCGGCGCCAACGGCGTCGATCGCCACGTCGGCACCGAGATGATCGGTGATCTGCTTGAGCAGCACGACGATGTCGTCGTACTCCTCGAAGTTGTACGTCTCCGCCTGGGCGAACTCGCGCGCCTTTTCGAGCCGGTACTCGAGATGGTCGATCACGATCACTCGGCCGGCGCCCATGAGCCACGCCGAGCGCGCCGCGACCAGTCCCACCGGGCCGGCACCGAACACCACGACGACGTCGCCCTCCTTGATGTCGCCGAGCTGCGCTCCGAAGTAGCCGGTCGCCGTGGCGTCGGTGAGCAAGACGGCGTCCTCGTCGGACATCCAGTCGGGGATGATCGCCGGACCGACGTCTGCGAACGGCACCCTGACGTACTCCGCCTGCCCACCGTCGTAACCCCCGCAGGTGTGCGAGTAGCCGTAGATTCCCCCGACGGCGGTGGCGTTCGGATTGACGTTGTGGCAGTTGGCGTAGAGCCCGCGTGCGCAGAAGAAGCACGAGCCGAAGAAGATGTTGAACGGCACCATCACAC
>DASQTR010000553.1:0-3225 GCA_035641795.1 Ilumatobacter sp. | reverse complement strand
TCGTGCCGCCGTTGACGACGTTGTCGGGTGCGTTCCCCTCGGGGTACCCCGCGTCGTTGAAGCACGGGTGCCGGACGTCGATGCCGGTGTCGATGATCGCGATCTTCACGCCCCAACCGGCATTCAGTCTCCCGGCAGGTGAGCTGTCCCAGGCCTCCCACGCGTCGATCAGACCGAGGTCCGGATCGTTGTCAGCGAGCGGTCGGTAGAGGTACTGGGGCTCGACGCTCGCCACCTGCGGTGCCGAACGAAGCGAATCGATGGTCGCCCCGTTGAGCTCGACGGCGACGGCGTTGAGTGCGACGTCGAACTCGCTCGTCACCTTGGCTGCCGATCCACTCTGCCGGAGCCACTGCTTGAAGTCGTTCCGGAGTTGATTGAGCTGTGCTCGGTACGACCGGACCGTGTTCGACGAGAAGTCGACCTTCTTCCCCGTCGCGGGCTTCGTCTTCTCCGCTGTCGCGATCGGCTCCCCCTTGAGCAGTACGAGCGCGCTCCCCTGATCGACGGATGGCGCCTTCGTGCCACCGTCGCTCTCTGTCCGATTGCCTGCGCCGGCCGACGCTGCCGTCAAGAGCACGGCGAGCACGATCGTCGCAAGCCAAGTTAGTCGCTTCACCTCTCCCCTTTCGTGGACTTTCGCGCCGGGACGTCCAGGTGTCCGGGCCGCGTGGCGGGGGGCAAGGTAACGCCGAAGTGGACGTTGCGCAATGACGGTTCCTATATCGCGTCGAGCTCCGGTGCGGGCCCAAGCAGGAGGGGCCGCCTTCCGGCGGCCCCTCCTCTCACCTCGATGCGATCGGCGCTTAGGGCCGGTCGATCGTGAAGACAGGCGAGGTCCACGACTCCGTGTGAGCGGGATTGGCGGAGTCGCCGAGCGCCTTCTCTGCGCTGAAGACGACGTAGTACGAGCCGTCCGGGACCGGCTCGCGTCCCTTGCCCTTCTTCACCGACCCGTCGATCGCGAACGGCATGTACACGTCGCTGTTCGCGTCGTTCGTCGTTCCGGTGCGACGACTGTTGCGCTCGCGGTACTCGTCCCGCAGAGCTTCGCCCACACGGACGTTCGTCGTCGCGTTGTAGAGGTCGATCTTCACCTTGCGGACCTGGTGCGCGAAGTGCGCCAGGACGTACGGCACGTTCCCGTCCGTCATGGTGAACGTCGCACCAGCCGCCACCGGCGTGTGCACCGGGGTGAGGTCGGTCGCCGAGACGGCGCCGGTCAGCCGGCCGACGGCGGGGAAGATGCCCGCGGCGGCCGGGTCGAGGATCCTGAGGGACTGGTAGTCACCCACGAACCCGGCGTACGGCACGCGGTACTTCGTCGTGCCGACGGTGAACGTGACGTAGCCGCCGTACAGGGTCTTGTCCTCGGTAGCACCGGCCGGCGGAGTGATCGTCACGTCGACCGTCGCCGAACCGGCGGCAGGGACGATCACGGACGTGACCGGAATACCTGCCTGGCTGAACGAGACCGACTGCGACTGCAGCAGGAACGAGAGCGCCGGGAACGTGTTCCTGGTCCCGACCGCGCTCACGTTCGACAGCGCGTAAGTCACGGGCGACGACGACGTGTTCCGAATCGTGAGCGTCCGGGTCTGTGCGCCCGCCTCCGACTCGCCGAGTGCGAGCTTCGACGGCGAGATCCAGGTCGTGGTCTGGATCGCGTCATCGATGTCGATCATCCCGGCCCCCTGCCGGTGCACAGGCTCGAAGAGCCCCGTGGCCGGGTTGCCGCTCCAGACCGAAGGGTCTGCGGTGTTCTGGAGTGCCTCGCGGATCTCGGCGACCGACAGGCTCGGATGCGCCTCGAGCATCAGCGCCACGGCGCCGGCCGTATGAGGAGAGGCCATGGAAGTCCCGCTCAGAGTTGCGGCACCGGCCTTCTCCAGGGGATACGTGGAGCGAATGAAACCGCCCGGAGCCGCGACGTCCGGCTTCACGTCCAGCTCGGCGGTGAGGCCGTAGGACGTGAACGAGGACGCCAGACCCGCGGTCGGGTTCGCCGTCTGCACGAGGTTCGCGGTCCACGTGAGATCCACGGGACCGACGGCGAGACGGTCGTTGATCAGCTCACCGTCCGCCCGATTGACGAACACCACAGGAATCTGCGGGATCGCCGCCGGAGTCAGCAGACCGGTGTCGAGGTTGTTGTAGAGCACGACACCGATTGCACCGGCGTCAAGCGCGTTCTGCTGCTTGACCACGAAGTTGCAGGTACCGCGCCTGATCAGCGCGATCTTGTCGGTCAGACTGCCTGCCGGAAGCGGCGCACAGGCATCGTCGACGGTGGTCTTCGTCCCGGTCCGGGCAAGCGGAAACGTCCCGGACGTCGGGATGGGTGCGGAACCGCCGCCTGCGAGGAACCCGATCGAGCGGTTGTCCGGCGAGATCGTGAACGAGCGGATGAGCAGCTTGGTGTTGTCGAGCGATGCAACGCCGATCACCTTTCGGCCCACACCGGGTGCCCCGGCGGAATACACGCCGTCGGCGCCGCTGTTGCCGATCGATGCGACAACGACCATGCCCTTGTTGACGAGACGATCCGCCCCCGCAGCGGTCGGATACTGCGGCCACGTCATGAACGCCGAACCGATCGACATATTGAGGATGTCCATGTCATCGGCGAGCGCACGCTCCATCGCGGCAAGCATGATGTCGGCCGTCGTCGAGCCGCTGCAGCCGAAGACACGGTACGCGCCGAAGTCGACGTCGGGGGCGACGCCGGTGATGGCGCCGCTGGCGCCGACGATGCCCGCGACGTGCGTGCCATGGCCCTGGCAGTCGTCCGGGTCGGGATCCGGACGAGCGACGGGGTCGTAGCTCGTGGAGGACGTGCTCGCGTTGAACGCGTTGCCCACGAAGTCCCAACCGGCGACGACGCGGTCGTTCGGGAACCCGCTGAGCGTGCTGTCATCACTGTTCAAGTCCGCGTCAGTGCCGCTGCCGCCGAGGGATGCGTTGTCGTAGTCGACGCCCGTGTCCATGACCGCGACGCGAACGCCGTCGCCGCTCAGACCGAGTTCGTTCTGAGCGATGTCGGCACCCGTCATCTGGATCGCCGAAGCAAGGTCGGGATTGGCCGAAGCAGTCTCCGGAAGCTCGATCTCGAGGACGGGCCAGATGTTCTTCACACCGTCGAGCTTCCCGAGCGAAGCGGCCGTTTCCGGCGAGGCCCCGATCGAGATCCCGTTCCAAAGCGTGTGGAACGAGAGCCGTTCCTTG
>DASQTR010000552.1:0-2573 GCA_035641795.1 Ilumatobacter sp. | reverse complement strand
AGGATCGACGGGCTACGGACGTCGACGGTCCGTCCCTCGCGAAGAGCGGCCATGGCCTCGAGACGGGCGTGGTCGGCGGCCAACTGGTTCCAGTAGAACGGCGCCAGATCGGTTTCGGTGACGCGGTCCCACTCGAGCGCGAAGGTGGCAGGGTCGTGGAAGGGTCGGAGGCTGTCACGAAGTCGTTGGGCGTGGAGCAGGCCGACTGAGAGTCCGCGTCCTGCCGACGGGTTGGTGCAGGCCCAGGCGTCGCCGACTGCCGCCAACCCGGTCGCCACCGGCGTCTCGTCGACTACGAAGCGTCGATAGCGGTCGAGAATTCCCGCCATCGCCAACACGTCGCTGATTGGCTCTCCCTCGAGCCACTGGGAGTGGAACGGACAGGCTCGGACGACCTTGGTGAACTTGTCGACGTTGCGGAACTCCTTCAATGGCCGGTCACCCGACGGCGCCCAGAGCGTCACCGACCACGTGTCGTTGTCACCGGGAAGCGTCAAGATCAGGAACGTCCCCAGCATCGCCACGGCACCACCGATCTGATGCGGGCGCTCGGGCCCACTGAAGTACCGCGTGTAGTACGTGAAGCCGGAGTCCTGCGACGTGACGGTGGGAGCCCGGCCGCCCGCCGCCTCGATCCACTCAGCCGCCGGTGAGCGGCGACCCATCGCATCGACGACGATGTCGGCTCTCACGTCACCGGTGTCGGTGCGAACACCCGTGATGTGCGGGCTGCGACCACCGTGGGATGAGACAGTGAACCCCTCCACCTTGACGCCGCGGTGGACCGTGACGCCGCGCTCGTTCTCCGCCGCTCGGGCGTGCACATACTCGACCATCGGTCGGCGTCCAGTTACGAAACGAAACTTGTCGTCGTCCGGCCGAGGATCACGGTCGGTGATGAACGGTGGCATCGAGTCGAGCAACCCGGTCCACGTTCCGCCGGCATCCAACAGGCCTTGGAGGACGTCGGGGAGTTCGTCTTCAAGGATTTGGCGAAAGCGCGGAAACAAGTTGTGTGGCTGCCGGAACTGCGGCACGCCAACACGGTCCCAGGATTCCCAGGCCTCGGTGGCCGACGCCGGAACTGATGCAGCATCGCGCTCCAAGACCGTCACCTCGTGACCGTCCCGCGCCAGCATCATCGCCGCCGACATTCCAATGACTCCTCCGCCGCAAACCACGACGTCCATCACCCACCTCCGATCCCGGACGAACTATGACCCGCTACTCCATTCACTCGAGCCGATGCGTCGTTCGGTGTTGGGACGCTCCTGATCGCGTCACGTCGATCTGGGCAGACATGCTGCGCCCCGCTGCCCGGCGACAACGACCGAGTCATGCGCTCACGTGGCGCGCGCGGTTGCCGGCAGTTGGCATCTCAGCTCGTCGGGAGCTCAGCGAACAGATCGACGGCGTTGCCGTCCGGGTCGCGCAACGTCGCGTAGCGCTGCCCCCAGAACGCGTCCCAAGGTTCGAGGTGGCCCTCGAACCCCGCGGCGGTCATGGCGGCATAGGTGGCGTCGACCTCGGCGGGATCAACACACTCGAACGCCAGCGCCGTGCGCGGTGAGCCAGCGGACGCGGGAGCCCATTCCGGATCGAACGACTTGATGGTTGATTCGGGGTCGAACAGGATCCGGAAGCCACCGGTCAACGTCACCTCGACGTGCGGCTGGCTGTCGGCGTCGACCGGAATGTCGAGGCCCAGTGCGCGGTAGAAGGACAGGGTTCGCGGCAGGTCGGACGCGACCAAACCAATGGCTGCAGGTACGACGGTCATGTCCCTCACCGTACGGACTTCGTCGCCCGCGGTCTTGTTGGAGGAACGTGTCGGCTTAGTGATGACAGCGACTTTGATCCGTCAGACGAGCGTACGATCTGCATGGTGCGTCTCGTACTCGAGCCGGTGGCTCGCGGCCGCCGTCATCTGGTGCTTCGTTATCGGGTCGGCGATCTGCACTTCAGCACGACCTACTGGTACGACGACGTCGACTTGTTCGAGCTCGAGGAGCGCCATGGCGCCGATGCGATTCGCAAGTTGTACTTCCATCTGCTCGCCTTCGAGGCCAACAAGGCGGGCAGTCTGGCACCGACGGAGGTCGACGGTGGGCCGTACGCCGACCTGGTCGACGACTCGTTTTGGAATCTGTGGGAGACGCTGTTTCGCAACGTGTGGGGCGTGTGGCGCTTGGAGAACGACCTGCCCGAGTATCGGTTGCCTCGACCGCCGGCTCCGGTAACGGTCGATCGCACGGCGCCGATCGCGGTGACCGAAGGCCACACGAAGCTGCTCATGTTGTGTGGCGGCGGCAAGGACAGCCTCGTCAGCATGCGGCTGTTGGAGCGGGCGGGTGTCGACTACGACGCGTTCATCTACTCCCATTCCACGTATGGACGGGGCGAACCTCAGCATCGGCTCGTCGACCGCTTGGTGGCGCACTGCGAACCTCGACGGGTGCACCGAGCGTGGGTGCTCGACGATGCGTTGGATGCGCCGGTCAACGTGGTGTATCCCGAGCTCGGCGTCAACCGGATCGTGGCCGCGGAGACCGTCAGCTCGTACTGGACGGCGT
>DASQTR010000551.1:0-10214 GCA_035641795.1 Ilumatobacter sp. | reverse complement strand
AGTTGTTGGCGGAGAGCAGCGCGTTCAGCGTCACACGGTTGCGACTGGCGATCGTGCTGAGTGAGTCGCCCGCCTTGACGGTGTAGGTGGCACCCGACTGCGTCGACGTCGGATTGGAGTTCGTCGTGGCGGTTGCGACCGCGCCTGCCGGAAGCGTCAACGACATGCCGGGCTTGATCAAAGTTGCGGCCGTCATGCCGTTGGCGGAGAGCAATGCTTTGAGGCTGACCTTGTGACGGGAAGCGATCACGCTCAGCGAGTCGCCCGCTTTTACGGTGTAGGCGCCAGCCGAACCTTCCCCGGAAGGTGTTGGCGGAACGGCCAGTTGCTGTCCAGGAACGATCAGGCTCGTCACCGTCATCTCGTTGGCGCTCAACAGGTCAGGCAGCGTGACACCCAGTTTCTTGGCGATGCGGCTGAGTGAATCGCCCTCTTTGACCACGTAGACGGCCGGCGGGGCGGCATGCGCGGGCGAGACCGTCAGCGAGATTGTGGCCGTCGAGAGGATTGCTGCCACGACGACACGGCTGAAGCGGGACATGCCGTTCGTATCGGCAGTGCAAATCCGACCTTGACGATTTCTTGCCGATTCTGGAGCGATCTTTTTGAATCTTGACAGTCGTCAGGTCGCCAACCCGGCGAACTGGGCGTTGTAGAGCCGGGCATAGTGCCTGCCCAGCGCCAGTAACTGCTCGTGATTACCCTGCTCCACGATGCGCCCTTCGTCCATGACGAGGATCACGTCGGCCCCTCGTATGGTCGAAAGCCGGTGGGCGATGACGAAACTGGTGCGCCCTCGGCGGAGGGCGTTCATCGCCTCCTGGATCAGCACCTCGGTGCGCGTGTCCACCGAACTGGTCGCCTCGTCGAGGATCAGGATCGCCGGGTCGGCCAGGAACGCGCGGGCGATCGTGACCAGCTGCCTCTCGCCGGCGGAGAGGTTGTCGCCGGCGTCGTCGACCACCGTGTCGTAGCCGTCGGGGAGCGAGTGCACGAACCGGTCGACGTAGGTGACTCGGGCGGCGTCGAGGATCTGCGCGTCGGTGGCGTGCGGGTTCCCGTAGGCGAGGTTGTCGCGGATCGTGCCGCCGAACAACCAGGCGTCCTGGAGCACCATGCCGATCTCGGACCGCAACGCGCGGCGAGGGATCATGGTGATGTCGCGACCATCGAGCGTTATCCGTCCGGCGTCGAGCTCATAGAAGCGCATCAGCAGGTTGACGATCGTGGTCTTCCCTGCGCCCGTCGGTCCCACGATCGCGATGGTCTGTCCCGGTTCGGCGACGAGATCGAGACCGGCGATCAACGGCCGATCGCGCACATAGGAGAAGTGCACGTCGTCGAACACGACCCGCCCACGCACCGGGCTCGGCAGCGTGTTGGTGTCGTCGTCGGGTGTCTGGTCTGGGGCGTCGAGCAACTCGACCACGCGCTCTAGCGAGGCGATGCCCGACTGGAGTGTGGCAGTCATCGACGCCAGCTGCGTGAGCGGCATCGAGAACTGGCGCGCATATTGGATCATCGCCTGCATGTCGCCCACCGAGATGGCGCCGCTCGAGATCCGCAGCCCACCGACAACCGCGATCAGCACGAACTGGATGTTGCCGAAGAAGACCATCAACGGCTGGATCGTCCCCGCTGTGTACTGGGCGCCGAAGCTGGCTTCGTACAGGGCGTCGTTGTCCGCCGCGAAGCGAGCTTCGACATCGCGTTGGCGGCCGAAGGTCTTCACGATCGCGTGCCCGGTGAAGACCTCCTCGGTCTGACCGTTCACGCTCCCGGTGTAGCGCCACTGGCTGATGAATCGCGGCCGGGCGCGCCGGCTCACCACCTTCATCGTCCAGATCGAGAGCGGCACCGTGACGAGCGCCACGACGGCGAGCAGCGGCGAGATCGTGAACATCATCACCGTGACGCCGACCAGGGTCAGCAACGACGTCAGGATCTGGCTAGCCGTCTGCTGCAGGCTCTGGGCGAGGTTGTCGATGTCGTTCGTCACTCGGCTGAGCAGGTCACCCCGCGACTGGCGATCGACGTAGCTCAGCGGCAGTCGGTTGAGCTTGTCCTCGACCGACTCGCGCAGCGCGTACATCGTGCGCTGCACCACGCCGGCGAGGATGTACGCCTGCGCGAAGGCGAGCACCCACGCGGCCGCGTACAGACCTGCTGCCAGCATCAGCTTGCGATGCAGCGCTCCGAAGTCGACGCCCGCATCACTGGTTACGCCCTGCACGATGATGTCGGTGGCCTGACCGAGCAACCTCGGACCTAGTACCACGAGCGCCACGCCGCCGACCGCCAACAGCAGTACCAACAGCAGCCGCGGCAGCTCTGGCCCCAGGATCGATCCGAGCCGCCGCACGGTTGCGCCGAACTTCTCGCTGCGCTCGACCGGCACAGCGACGCCCCCGCCCGGCCCGAATGGACCGCGCCGCGCCTCGCGACCGGTGGTGGCGAGGATCGTCCGTTCCGAGGCCTCGCCGTCGCGCCGCCCGTTCCGATCGCCCTCGCTCACGCCGCTACCCCTGCGTGCTGGGAGGCGACGATCTCGGCGTAGGTGTCGCTTGTTACGAGTAGTTCGTCGTGCGTGCCGGCGCCCACGACCCGGCCGTCCTCGAGCACCAGGATCTGGTCGGCGTGTCGAATCGACGACACGCGCTGGCCGACGATCACCACCGCGGCGTCGGCGATACGTGGCGCCAACGCCGCCCGCAGGCGAGCTTCGGTGGCGAGGTCGAGCGCCGAGAACGCGTCGTCGAACACGTAGATGTCGGGCCGCACGACCAGCGCCCGTGCGATCGCCAACCGCTGGCGCTGGCCACCCGACACGTTCGTGCCGCCCTGTGTGATCTCGCTGTCGATGCCGTCGGGCATCGCCTGCACGAACGCTGCCGCCTGTGCGACCTCGAGTGCGTCCCAGAGATCGGCATCGCTGGCGTCCGGCCGTCCGAAGCGCAGGTTCGACGCGACTGTGCCGGAGAACAGGTACGCGCGCTGTGGCACGTAGCCGATCCGGCCCCACAGCAGCTCCGGTGCCAGCCGGCGGACGTCGACGCCGTTGACGAGCACGGTGCCGGAGGTGGCGTCGATGAGTCGCGCGATGAGATTCACCATCGTCGTCTTGCCGGCGCCCGTGCTGCCGATGATGGCCATCGTCTCGCCTGCGGTCACACGGAACGAGACGTCGTCGAGCACCGGGTGACCGGCGCCTGGATAGGCGAACGACACGTCGCGGAACTCGACCGTCCCGTACTCAGAGACCTCCCTGACCGGCGACTCCGGAGGTCGCACCGACGGCTGCGTGTCGAGCACCTCGACGACGCGCTCGGCCGCCACCGATGCCCGCGGAATCATCGAAAGCATGAACGTCACCATCACGACCGACATCAGAATCTGCATCAGATACGACAGGTAGGCGACGAGCGAACCGATCTGGAGGTCGCCGTCGGCGACGCGGTCCGCACCGACCCACAGCACGGCGATGCTCGAGATGTTGACGATCAGCCCGACGGTGGGGAACAGCATCGACATCAGCCGGCCGGCACGCAGCGCGACCTCGGTAAGCCCCGCGTTCGCTGCCGCGAAGCGCTCGGACTCCTGCGGCTCACGGACGAAGGCGCGCACCACGCGGATGCCGGCGATCTGCTCGCGGAGCACGGTGTTGAGGCGGTCGATCCGCGCCTGCATCGCCTGGAACGCCGGCACCATGCGCACGATCACGAACCCCAGCACGATCACCGCCGTCGGGATGGCGGCGACGAGCACGACCGACAGCCCAAGGTCCTCGCGCACGGCCAGGATCACGCCGATCACCATCGTGATCGGTGCCGCCACCATCATCGTCGTGAACATCACAACGACCATTTGGATCTGCTGTACGTCGTTGGTGATGCGTGTGATCAGAGATGGTGCACCGAACCTGCCGACCTCGCGGGCCGAGAAGTCGGTCACCTGATGGAAGAGATCGCGGCGCACGTCGCGACCGAACGCCATCGAGACCCGCGCGCCGAAGCGGACGGCGATGATCGCGAACACGATCTGCACGATTGAGAACGCCACCATGATTGCCCCGACTCGCCAGATGTAGGCGTTGTCGCCCTCGAGCACGCCGCGGTTGATGAGGTCGGCGTTGAGTTGTGGCAGCGTGAGCGTGGCGAAGGTCTGAACGGACTGCAGCACGACCACGAGCAGCAGCAGCCGGCGGTACGGCCACAGGTTCGACTCGAGCAGGCGGCGCAGGCTCACAGTGCCTCGCCGGGCGCTGCCACGCCGTGCAGGAAGGCGTCGACGATCTCTTCGGGTGTCGCCGGTTCGGGGGTCATGAGCGGATGGGTGAGCGCAACCGTCATGGCCCGCAACCGGCGCGCCGCGACCAGTGGCTCGACGCGCACACGTCCCGGCTCGGACGCGAAGATCGCGGCCAGGCCGGGGCTCTGAGGCAGCTGATGTGGTCGCCGGTGTGTGCGCGGACCGAGCGCCGCGATCAGCCGCCAGATGTGCATCATCCGCAACTGCACCTCCTCGGTTGCGGCGACCAGCCGCGCCTCGAACGGAAGCGTCGGATCGATCGCCGCCAACCGCTCTTCGAGCGGCTCTGGGTCGAGGGCGGCCTCGATCACGGCCTCGATCAAGTCGTCCTTGTCGGCGAAGACATTGAAGATCGTCCCCTCCGACACCCCCGCGCGCTGGGCGATCTGCTTCGTTGTCACGCCCGCACCGCGCTCGACGAGCAGCGGAGCGACGGCGCGGACGATCACGGCACGCCGCTCCGCAGCGGGCAGGGGTGTGGCCCGGGTTCGCTCGGGCGCCGGTACGGCAGCTGGCACCGGCGCACCATACCCGGTTACTGAGTGAGTACTCACTCAGTGGAGGGTAATGCCGCCTACCCTTTTGCTGAGTACGGTCGGCGGAGCATGACCAGATCAGCTGACGCCATCGTCATCGGAGCCGGCGTCATCGGCTCTGCCGTCGCATTCGAGCTCGCACGTTCCGGAAAGCGGGTGGTCGTGGTCGACCGGTTGCCCGGACCGGGTTCGGGGTCGACGAGCGCCTCGTCGTCGATCATCCGCTACAGCTACACCACCCGCGATCCCATCCTCACCTCGTGGGAGGCGGCCCAGATGTGGTTCGACTGGGAAGGCCACCTCGGCTGCGTCGATCCCGACGGCATGGCGCGCTTCATCGAGTGCGCCAACCTGATCTTCCAGACGACCGGGTACGACGGCACGCCGATCCTGCCGTGGTGGGAGGAGTTCGGCATCGAATACGAGCTGCTGAGCTCCGACGACCTGCGCCAGCGGTTCCCACTGCTCGACCCGGGCAAGTTCTATCCGCCCAAGCGGATCGACGATCCCGCCTTCGCCGACGACCCGGTCGGTGAGCTGAGCGCGATCTACAACACCAAGTGCGGCTTCATGGACGATCCCATGTTGAGCGCCAAGAACCTCGCCTATGCGGCACGCCAGCACGGTGCCGAGTTCGTCTTCCGCTCCGAGGTCACGGCGATCGACCGGACCGCGGACGGCGATGCCGTCGCCGGCGTCACGCTGGCGTCCGGCGAGTCGATCACGGCGCCTGTCGTGGTCAACGTCGGAGGGCCGCACTCGTCGATCGTCAACCGGCTGGCGGGCGTCACGGACGACATGTCGATCACGCACCGGCCGCTGCGCTCGGAGGTGTTCACGGCGCAGGTGCCGGTGGGCCTGCGGCTGGAGGACGGCACCCCGTTCGTCAGCGACCTCGACGTCGGCCTCTACTACCGGCCGCAACCGGGCGGCACGATGCTGATCGGGGGCACCGAGCCGGAGTGTGACGGGCTGCACTGGGTCGACGATCCGGACAGCAACTCCGAGTACCCGACGGTGGAGGTGTGGGAGACCTACATGCTGCGGTTCGCGAGGCGAGTGCCGGAGTTCGGCATTCCGTCGCAGCCGGTCGGGCTCTCGGCGCTCTACGACACCACCGACGACTGGGTGCCGATCTACGACAAGTCGTCGCTGCACGGGTACTTCATGGCGTGCGGCACGAGCGGCAACCAGTTCAAGAACGCGCCGATCGCCGGGCAGTTCATGCGCGACATCATCGACGCCACGATGAGCGGCCACGACCACGACGCCGACCCGCTCCAGTTCCGTGGCGCCTTCACCGGCAAGCTGATCGACCTCGCGGCATTCAGCCGCAGGCGAAAGCCGGCCAACACCTCCCACACGGTGATGGGCTGACAAGCGCCAGGTGTCGGAGACCCTGCCGGTTGTCAGACATGATTGGTTCGGGTGGGATGATCGAGATATGACTCGTCGAGCCGGAGGCCGTGAAGCGCGTGTACGCGATCGTTCTTCGGCGCACGCCAGCGGGCCGGCCTTCATCCGTCGCAAGGTGATGCCGTACGACCTCCTCTCGCCGGATGGGCTGGACCTGGTCGAGCACAAGGCCGATCAGCTGATGGCCGAGGTGGGAATCAACGTCAACGAGGCCGCCGATCGCGAGCTCTTCCGCAACGCCGGTGCGGCGGTCGACGAGACGCGGGTGCGGTTCGAACCGGGGCACCTTCGCGAGCTCGTCAGCACCGCGCCCGGCCAGTTCACGCAGCACGCCCGCAACCCCGACAAGTCGGTCGTGATCGGCGGCGACAACGTGGTGTTCGCACCGGCCTACGGATCGCCGTTCGTGCGTGACCTCACAGGCGGCCGCCGCTACGCGTCCCTCGCCGACTTCGAGAACTTCGTCAAGCTCACGCACTCATCCCCATGGCTGCATCACTCCGGCGGGACGATCTGCGAGCCGGTCGACATCCCCGTCAACAAACGCCACCTCGACATGGTGTACGCCCACATCCGATACAACGACCAGGCGTTCATGGGCTCGGTCACGCAACCCCAGCGCGCTCGCGACTCGGTCGAAATGGCGCGCGTCCTGTTCGGCGCCGACTTCCTCGAGGACCATTGCGTGATCCTGGGCAACGTCAACGTCAACTCACCGCTCGTCTGGGACAACGCGATGACCGGTGCGATCCGCGCCTACGCGGAGGCGAATCAGGCGCCGGTGGTCGTGCCGTTCATCCTTGGCGGGGCGATGGGTCCTGTCACCCTCGCCGGCGACATCGCTCAGGCGCACGCCGAGACGATGGTCGGCATCGCCCTGGGTCAGCTGGTGCGACGCGGCTCGCCCGTGATCTACGGCAACTTCCTCTCGTCGATGGCGCTGCGCTCCGGCGCTCCCACGTTCGGGACGCCCGAGCCGGCGATCGGGTCGCTCGTGGTCGGCCAGCTGGCGCGCCGGCTCGGCCTGCCGCTGCGCTGCGCCGGCGCCTTCACGTCCGCCAAGGTTCCCGACGGCCAGGCGATGGCGGAGTCGACGATGTCGATGATGTCGGCGATCCTGTGCGGCACCAACTTCGTGCTCCACTCGGCGGGATGGCTCGAGGGTGGACTCGTGATGGGCTACGAGAAGTTCGTGATGGACGCCGACTTCTGCGGCGCCCTGCACCGCTGGCTGGAAGGCGTCTCCCTCGACGACGACGAGTTCGCGCTCGACGGCTTCCACGAGCTGGGTCCGGGCAAGCACTTCTTCTCGGCGCAGCACACGCTGCGCCACTACGAGACGGCGTTCTACGACAGCCCGACCGCCGACAACAACAGCTTCGAGCAATGGCGTGACGCGGGCGAGTCGCGTACGGAGGAGCGCGCGGCGTCGATCGTCGCCAAGACGCTCGGCGAGTACGAGCCGCCGCCGCTCGACGAGGCGACCGACGCCGCGCTGCGCGACTTCATCGACCGCACGAAGGCGTCGATGCCGGATATGTGGTACTGACCGCCTGCTGCGGCCGGCACAGTGCAGCCCCACTGTCGAGGTCGAACAGGTGGATCGACGCCGGATCGATCGACAGCGGGAGCGGTTTCCAGATGTCGATCACGTCGCGGGCCGGCATCGACACGTGGATCATCGAACTCGTGTCTTCGCTCACCACGGCGCCGTCGCGGGTCTCGGTGACCCGCGAAGCGTCGATCCGGGCCGTCACCAGCTGGTCGACGCCGCGCGGCTCTGCCCACGTGGGGCTCACTACGAGCGGGCCCCCTGGATCGCGCCGTACCGCCTCGGGACGGAACCCGAGCGCCACACGATGGCCGACCAACTGCTCGACGCCGTGCAATGCGCGCAGACCGGCCTCGCCCAGCGCCACCGTGTGCGACCCGATCCGCACCGCCGGCAACCCGTCATGCGACACCACGGTGGCAACGACGACGTTCATCGCCGGCGTGCCGATGAATTGAGCCACGAACAGGTCGACCGGGTGGTTGTAGAGCTCGATCGGGGAGCCGCACTGCACGATGCGCCCGTCGCGCATCACCGCTGCGCGGTCGCCCATCGCCATCGCCTCGACCTGATCGTGGGTGACGTAGAGCGTCGTGACGCGGACGAGTTGGTGGAGGGCGGTGATCTCGAATCGCGTCTCGGTCCGCAGCTTGGCGTCGAGATTCGACATCGGCTCGTCCATCAACAGCAGGCGCGGCCTGCGCACGATCGCGCGGCCCATCGCTGCCCGTTGCTGCTGGCCGCCCGAGAGCTGTGCCGGATAGCGGTCGAGCAGGTCGGTGAGCTGCAGCAGCCGCGCCACCTCGGCCACCTTGCTCTTGATCTGGCGCTTGCCGACCTTGGCGATCCGCAGCGCGAATCCGATGTTCTCGCCGACGGTGAGGTGCGGATAGAGCACGTTGTCCTGGAACACCATCGCAACGTCGCGCGCGTTGGCCGGGACGCCGTTGACGCCGACCCCGTCGACCAGTACCTCGCCCCCGGTGACGGGCTCGAGGCCGGCGACCATGCGCAGCACGGTGGTCTTACCGCACCCGGAGGGGCCGACGAGCACGAAGAACTCACCGTCCTCGATGGCGAGGTCGACGCCCGCGACCGCTTGCGTGCCGTCGGGATGGGATTTGCTCAGGTCCTTGAGTTCGAGCGTCGACATGCGATACCTACCGCCGCGACTTTCGCGCCGGCCCGGCGTGCCCGCAAAGCGGTTCGGGTGAGAACATGGTCACGTGGGCCTAGCCGACGATCCGCTGCTGCAGCCGTACCAGCTCAAACACCTGACGATCCGCAATCGGGTGTTCTCGTCCTCGCACGAGCCCGCGTACTCGGTGAACGGCATGCCGGGGGACCGCTACCGCCTGTACCACGTCGAAAAGGCCAAGGGCGGAATCGGCATGACGATGACAGCCGGCTCGGCGGTCGTCGCTGAGGACAGCCCCCCGGCGTTCGGGAACCTGCACGCCTACAAGGACGAGATCGTGCCCTTCATCCGGCGCATGACCGACGAAGTGCACGAGCACGGCGCGGCGTGCATGATCCAGATCACGCATCTCGGACGCCGCACCGGGTGGGCGCAGGATGAGTGGTTGCCGATCGTCTCGGCATCGCCCGTGCGCGAGCCCGCCCATCGCAACATTCCGAAGCAGGCCGAGGACTGGGACATCGAGCGCATCATCGGCAAGTACGCCGACGCCGCCGAGCGGATGCAGGCCGGCGGGATGGACGGCGTCGAGCTCGAGGCCTACGGGCACCTGTTCGATCAATTCCTCTCGCCGCTGACCAACCGCCGCGACGACGAGTGGGGCGGGGAGGATGGCCGGCGTCGATTCGGCACGGCGGTTCTGACGGCGATCCGCGACCGGGTCGGTCCCGACTTCATCGTCGGCATCCGGATGGTTATCGACGAGACCGTCGACGGCGGCATCGACACCAGCATGGGGCTGGAAACGCTGCGCCGCTTCGAGTCGGCGGGGCTGATCGACTTCATCAACGTCATCCGCGGCCACATCGAGCACGAGTCGGCGCTGAGCGAGGTGATCCCGATCCACGGGATGCGCTCCGTGCCGCACCTCGACTTCGCCGGCATGGTCCGCGAGCACACCAACCTCACCGTGCTGCACGCCTCGAAGGTCGACGAGGTGGCTTCCGCGCGACACGCCATCCGCGAGGGCAAGGTCGACCTCGTCGGGATGACCCGCGCCCACCTCGCCGACCCGCACATCGTGCGCAAGATCATGGAGGGCCGCGAAGCCGAGATCCGCCCGTGCGTCGGCGCCACCTACTGCCTCGACCGGATCTACGCCGCCGGTGAAGCGCTCTGCCTGCACAACGCCGCGACGAGCCGCGAGCAGACGATGCCGCACGTGATTCCACGCGCCGAGACGGCGCTCCGGATCGTGATCGCC
>DASQTR010000550.1:0-2109 GCA_035641795.1 Ilumatobacter sp. | reverse complement strand
TCGAGCGCTCGGCCAGTGAGCGGACGTGGGCGATCGCCGCCGCCACCGGGTGCCCGGCCAGAGCGTCGGGCGGCTGACGCCAGAACGACCAGGAGCCACCGCGCGCCCGCCATTCGTAGAGCTCGACGTCGCTGCACCCGTAGAGACCGGAACGGAGCGCGGCGATCAGCGCCAGTTCGTCGGTGGAGTCGTCGGCCGCTTGCAGCGCCAGCATGACATGACGGATCTCTGTGGTGGTGTACACGACCGAGCTGTTCTCGGCGCGGTACGGGATGTCGCGCGCGACGAGGGCAGCCTCGAGGGCGGCGAGTGACGTGCGCGCCGGCAGTAGGATCGTGACGTCCCCCGGCCGGCATTCGCGGAGCTCGTGCGTGGCGTGGTCGGTGACCAGCCACCGTTCGTGCAGAGCCGTGGCCGCGGCGTCGGCGGCTTCGGCCGCCTCGCGCCAGCGCAGGTCTTCGGCATTGGCCCGCTGGTCAGCGAGATCGGCATGCTCGCCGAGTCCGATCAGATGTACCGACCCGTGCTCGAGGTGGTGAGGACGGCATGCGGCGAGCGGCTGGTACGCCGGCTGTGCGTCGGGCTGGGCCTGGATCAGCTGCCCGAAGACATGGTTGACCCACCGAATGACCGGGGCGGACGACCGGAAGTTGGCGCTCAGCGTGGCGCCGTCGGCGCCGACCTGCTCTGCGGCGCGGAGGTACTGGGCGATGTCGGCGCGCCGGAATCGGTAGATCGACTGCTTCGGGTCGCCGACGATGAACAGCCGACCCGCGAGCGGCACGAGTGACGTCCAGTCCTGCGACTGAGCAGGATCGTCGGGCGCGGCTGCCAACCGCACCGCGATCTCGAGCTGGATGGGGTCGGTGTCCTGGAACTCGTCGAGCAGCAGGCGCTTGTAGCGGCGGTGGAGTGCGGCGCGGATCTCCGGCTGCGTGGACACGAGGCGGCGGGCGAGCACGAGCAGGTCGTGGAACTCCACCGTCCCGTCGGCCGCCCGCGCCTGGGCCGAACCGAGCACCCACCTCCCGAGGATGGCACCGACGAGGCGTGTCCGGTAATTGCGCGCGGCCTCGAGTTGGCACTCGGCGGCGGCGTGGATCTCCAGCTCCCTGTCACGGAGTTCGTCGAGCGCGGCGTCGCCCCCGTAGCTACGCCAGTTCGCCTTGTTGCCGGTGCGGTTGGCGTTGGCGAACCGCTTGGCGATCGCGGCACAGGTCATGAGCCGCTCGATCGTCGTCGCCTCTGATTGCAACTTGGCTGCCCACACGCCAAGCGCGTCGACGCAACCGGCCTGGGTGTCGTCGGGAGGTGTGGCGACCTGGCTCGCCGCCTCGACGAGCGCCGTCAGTCGCGTGATGTCGATCGTCCATGGGACAGGTTCGGCCGTGTCGACCCGCGCCTCGACCAGATCCCAGTTGTCGTGGAAACCGACGGCGACCCGACGGAACGTCTTGTGCAACCCGAAGTCGTCGAAGTCGCACAGCTGCACCAGCTCGATCCCGCCCTGGAGCACCCCACCGGCGGGGTGCGGGTGCTCGAGCAGTCGCTCGAGCAGGTCCTCCCAGCGCTCTTCGAAGGCGAGCCCGCTCTCGAGCTCGTCGAGCACGCTGAAGCCGGGAGGCAGGCGGGCGGCGACCGGGAACTCGTTCAGCAGCCGCCTGGCGAAGGCGTGCAGCGTGCCGATCGGCGCATGGTCGAGCTCGTCCAGCGCCGCCTGGAAGCGATCGCGCTGCGAAGAATCGGCGGCGGCTGCGGCGGCATCCTCGAGCGCGCCGCGGAGCCTGTGGCGCAGATCGGCGGCGGCCTTCTCGGTGAACGTGATGGCGGCGATGGCGCCGATCGCCACGCCCGAGCGGACGAGCTCGACGATGCGTCCGACCAGACTCGACGTCTTGCCGGCGCCGGCACCGGCCTCGACGAACAAGTTGCGGTCGAGCTCATCGCGAATTCGCTCGCGGTCACGCTGATCGGGCGGCTTCATGATTCGCCGTCCTCGTCGGGCGGGAACCAGGGCGCGAGACGCGGGTCGCGTCGCTTGCGTTCCCACTCCCCGTAGCGCTCGGCGGTGCCGAGTGAGTCCGGCTCGCAGTATTGGCAGTCGATCCG
>DASQTR010000549.1:0-4403 GCA_035641795.1 Ilumatobacter sp. | reverse complement strand
GTAGCAGGCACAAGGCGGCAGCAGCACGTCTACGAGCGCGTTCGGGAGACTTGGCGGGCCGGCGCGGTGCCACTGTCGCCGCTTGGACCTGAACCGCGGGCGGAGCCGGTGGCACGACCGGCGGAGTGGGAGTGGCTGCGGGTGGCAGTCGCGGCGGTTCGACTGTCGCGTGGGCGAGACGCGGCGGCGGAAGAAATGGGTCCACTGAGTCTCCGGTGATGTCCTCGCCCTCGGTCACGGGACGTTTCTACCGGGATGGTCACTAGATGGGGCGTCGTGTCGAGTGCCGATCCGCAGTTCTGGCGTTTGCCGGATCGCCAGTTTTCCTCAGGGCCCGAGTGGCTTGCGCATCCTGATCGAAGCCTTATGGAGATGGAACACGTCGTGCCACCCGGCGGGCTCGTTCGCCTGAAAGAGCGTCACCCCCTCAGCATCTAGAGAGCTGACCAGCAGACGCGCGACATCCTGGGCTCCTGCCATCACAGCGGCGGCCACCGGCGGTGGGGCATCTAACAGGTTCCGGCAATGAACACGAGGAACGACCAACGAGTGCCCGTCCGCGGCCGGGCTCACATCGAGGAACGCGACGACATCGTCGTTGGCGAAGATCGCATGCGCAGGCTTCACGCCAGCGACGATTCGGCAGAACACACAGGCGGCCTCGGCCATGTCCGCCATTGTGCTGCGTGTTCGGGCTTCGAACATCGTTTCGCCGGGCGCGCAGAAAGTGCCGTGCGTGGTTCGCTGGCTGTCCTTGCACGCCGGTTGTGGCCGCGGTCGGACGAGACACCACCCGACGCTCGGTAGTCGTTCCCGAAGCAGCGATCGCCCGGCTAATCGCCCGTTGTCGGGTCAGTCGATGGTCACGGTGGTGCACGGCGTAGCGTAGACGTCGGCCGCGTCGGCCCTCAGCACCCATCGGATCGTAACCGTTGCACCGGAGAACGGAGCAAGGTCCGCCGCGCTGAAACGTGCTGAGGCATGACCATTGCCGCGCAAGTTCGTAGTCAGGACCGCCGTCTGGGTGAAGTCCGTGAAGTCCGGTCCTTCGCAGAACTGGATCCACACCTCGTAATCCGTGGATGGCTCGGCCCTGACAACCTGGTAACGCTCCAAGGCTCCGTTGACAGGTCCATTCGCGTGAATATTCACCACCTGGCCATGGAAGGCAGGGTCGGCCCCGCCCGCGAACGGCAAGCGTTCGGAGTGGTACACGCCGTCTGCTGCCGCCGTGCCTGCTGTTGCCAGGATGGCCATCGCCATAAGCATCGAAACACGCCTGAGCGCCTTCATCATCCGCTCCTCCTATCGATTATCCCGTTGACGGTTAAACGCAATTTCGACGGTTGGTGAAGCTCGCCCGGTGACACGCGACCGCACGTTACATGACGCGAGATCCCGCTCTCGACGGCGCTCCGAATGCCCGCTCGTCGCTCACGCTGCAACGACTTCAACGTGCAGATCAACGAATGCCGAGCGGCAGATCGGAGCGGGTGCCATGTCTACGGTGTGGCGCGTGGAGACGATCGAAGTTGAAGCGCTCACCGAGCAACACAACTACGCGGTGATTCGGTTGCCCGAGCGAAGGTTCCCGGGCGTCGTGGTTCAGGGCGACAGTCTGTCGATTCTCGTCGCCGATCTTCGTCGCGCACTCGATCACCTTCGCACTGGCAACATCGACGATGGTGTCGGCGAGGTTGCCAGTGCGCTCGCATCGCTAGAGGACGTTCAGCAGTCCTACGAGGACGCCCTCGCCGCGCACTCGATTCGGCTCGCGTACTAGCGCCAAGCGGCAGTTCTGCACTACTGCACTACCGCATCCCCGGGTCGCTCTTCGCGTAGTACTTCACGGTCTGGTCGTTGAACGGTGGATGCCCATGCACGGCGCACGCAGCAATCAACTCTTGCCTCGGTCTCGGAATCCTCGACGAGTCGCCATACCCCACGCCTGGCATCGTGTTAGGCGCAACGAGAACTCCGGCGCCGCACAAGGGGCACTCAGCGTTCGGGGAACGTACGGCCCAAAGTCGGCGCCAGAAGTCGCTGAGTCCCACGATCAAACGATATGCCGGTCACGCCGATCGGCAGTTCGGGCGCGACTTCTGCCGGGCTGCGTCGGCCGCTTATGGCTGTTCGATGCGGATCGTGTCGAGCGTGGCAACAAGTCCCGCGACGGCGTTGGCGTCGTTTTGGTCCGGCTTCAGTCTCGCGTTGAGAATGATGATCGTGCCGTCGACGTCGAGCACGCGCAGGGTCTCGACTTCGTTGGGTTCGTAGTTGGACCAGCCTTGGAAGCCGGTCTCCCAGCTGCGGAACGCCTGATTACCGGAGTTGCAGCCCGTGAAATCGGCTGGGGCTGTGCGTTGGAACTCCTTGCCGGCATAGCCGTTCACGGTGATGGACGACGGTGTGGTCACCTCGGCCCATCCCCGCTGTTCGCTGAGCGCGGTGACGAGGCCGTCGAGGGTTGTCACCGGCCCCGGGTGGAACCCCTCGTCGGCGTGGCATGCGTCTGCGAACACTCGGTCGGGACGGCTGAACGTGATCACACCGAGATCCTGTCCGTCGATCGACCAGCCGTCACTGAGGTTGGTCCAGGCGCCGTCGAGGGTGATGAAGATCCGAGGTGTCGCGGTTCCGTCGACCTCGTCGACGAAATACGTGCCGGGTACGAACTGCTCGTCGGGTGTGCCGAATAGCGCTCGCGGTGGCACGCTCGGGGCCGCCGTGACGGTCGGAGACGGCTGGTCGGCGGGACTGGCGGTGTCGCCCTCGTAGATCGCCACAAGGGCGATCGCGACCACGGTGGCGGCCGCCAGGAGTCCGGCGACGACGAGCCGCTTGGGGCTCTTGCGGGCTTTCTCGGCCTTGCTCGGAGCCTCGAGATCGATCATGGTCGTTTCCTCCTCGGTGAACTGAATGGGTACGTGGTCGAGAACCTTGGACTGGACCCGCGTCCATGTGTCCGGGACGGGAACTTGGTCGAGGACCCTGAACCGGTCCACAACCACGGCGTCGAGATCGTCACGCATGCTCGGCCTCCGTCATCGATTGGCGCAGCGCGGCATGAGCGCGATTCAGCTGGACACGAACGGTGCCCGGGCTCGTCCCCAGCAGCTCGCCAATCTCGGAGGATGTGTACTCGCCGACGTAACGCAGCGCGACACACGCCCGCTGCTGCGGGGACAGGTCGGCCAACAAGCCCAAGAACTCGGCAACCGAACCAGACGGCGGCATACAGCCATCCACCGGTGCGAGATTGGTCGAGTTCGACCAGGCCGCCAGCAGACCCGAAGCAATCCGGAACGCACTGCTCCACACCCACGCCTCGACATCGTCGACGGCGTCGCCTCGCCGCAGCACCTGCGCGAAGGCCTCGGCCTCGGCATCGCTCGCCAACTCAGCATTACCCGTGAACGCCAACAACGCGCGCCACAGGCGGGGATGCACGGCGCGGTACACCGCATCCACACGCCCCCGATCCCCCATACCGCCCATCATCAACCGTATAGGGCGCCCACAGGCCAGATTCGTTAACACGACCACCCACTTTTTTGTCGAGCCTGTCCTGACGCCGCGCCCCGATTGCCCGGCATGTGCGCTGCGATCAAGGATCGCTTGACCGTGCTCGGGAGCGTGGCCAGGCTGCTGGTGTGACCGCGGATGGCGAGGATCTTGTTGTTGTGATGCTGGACGGCGTCGCCCAGGGGGTGGATCTGAGCGATCTGCATCGATCGGTCGGGGACTGTTTCTTGTCGGATCGGACGATGTCGCCGCGGGTGCTGTTGGATCTGGCGCCGCGGCGTTCGTCGCGTGTCACGTGTCGCCGGACGCGCCGCTCGAGTTGACGGTCTCGACCGCCGGTTGCTTCCGGAGTGGCTCGCGGGAACACGGCCCATCAGAAGCATCGCTACGCGCTGCAGGCTGCGATCCTGATCGCGGTTGGGGGTTGAGCCCGAGGATGCGTCGTGGTGGCGTCATGACGACTTGTGGTCGCATTCGTTCGATGCGGTGATCGTGTTTCTGCGTGCCGCTGCCGAGCGGCGAGCGTGAGTGTCGCCGAGATTTGCGGAGAGCTTCGCGGCGGCGCTCGTTGACATCGAGCGATTGACCCCGTCGGCGCGGGTCATCTCGCGCGGACGGCCTCAACGATTCACGAGTTGGAGGCATCGTCATGTTGGAATCGAACGGGGTACTGGCGTGTACCCGCGACGAGTTGTTCACCGATCCCGAGGCGCTCGCGCTGAGTGGATTCCTGGCCAGCTATTCCGGTCTCACCCGCGATGCGTACTCGCTCGATCTGCGCCAGTACGCGGGCTGGGTGACCGCGGTCGGGATGCGACTGTTCGAGACGCGCCGGGTTCACATCGAAGCGTTCGCACGCGAACTCGAGGCGCGCGGTC
>DASQTR010000548.1:0-4204 GCA_035641795.1 Ilumatobacter sp. | reverse complement strand
CTGCGATCGTCCGGGTCGGCGCTCGCGACGCCCTGCGCCCACGCCAACACGTCTGGCCGCAACCGCAGGAATCCGTAGTACATCAGCGCCTGGACGATGCGGCCGGCGCGCACAACATCGTCGTGCTCGAGCAGCCAGGTCAGCGCAGCCCGCAGCTCCGTGATCGCGGCATCGATCTCGGCGATCACGCCGGAGTCGGGCTCTCCCAACCGGCGCGCCGCCTGCTCGATCCAATCGAGCTCGTGGTGGGCGTGACGCCGACCGACCTCGTCGTGGCGACCGTCCTCGACCAGCCGCTCGGCAGCGAAAGCCCGCAACGTCTCGAGCAGCACATAGCGGCGGTCCGAGGCGCGCATGACCAACGACCGTTCGGCGAGTTGCTGCAGCAAGCGTGCCGCCGTTGCGGGCTCGATGGCGCCTACTGCGGCGGCGTCGGCGGCCGCAAACGGCCCGGAGAACACGGAGATGTCGGCGAAGAAGCGTTGCAGTCGTTCGTCGAGCAGGCCGAACGACCAGTCGATCGCGGCGCCGAGCGAGCCGTGTCGGGATGACGAGCGGTAGCCGGCCGACAGCAGCTCGAACCGGTCATCCAGACCAGCAGCGACCTCGCTGAGCTCCAGCGTGTGCAGCCGGGCAGCTGCGAGCTCGATCGCCAGCGGGAGACCGTCGAGCCGGCGCGTGATCTCGGCCATCAGCCGCCGTTCGGCGTCGCCCGGCGCGAGATCGGGCGACACGGCACGGGCGCGCTCGACGAACAGCTGCACGGCAGGCGCATCGGCGGTGGTCGTCGCCAACGGTGGTACGACGACGACCCGCTCACCCGGTAGCCGCAAGCGCTCACGGCTGGTGGCGATCACCGTGACATCCGGACACGAGTCGAGCACGCGCTCGACGAGGTCGGCCACCGGCTCGATGACATGCTCGCAATTATCGAGCAGCAGCACGAGATGGGCCTCGGAAAGGATGTCGGCGACGCGCTCAGCCAGGCCGACGCCCGGTCGCGCCTCGATCGCCAGCGAGCTGGCCACGGCGTCGACCGCCGTCTCGTCGCTCGCCGGGGCGAGCTCGCACATGACGACGGCTCGTTGCTCGTCCGCGCGCAGGCGATGCCCGGCGTCGACGAGCACGCGCGTCTTGCCGACGCCTCCCGGGCCCACCAGCGTGACTAGGCGGTGCTGCGTAATGCCGGCCACGACCCGGGCGACGAGCTCCTCGCGACCGACGAGCGATGTCGCCGGCACGGGTAGCCGGCTGGCGGGGGTCCATTTTGCGAGGCCGCTCCCCGCGAGCAGGTCTGCCTGTTGCGCTGCCAGCGAGGGGGACGGCTCGATCCCGAGCTGCTCGCCCAGTACGCGACGGAAGTCGTCGTACACCCGGAGAGCCTCGGCACGTCGTCCAGCCGCCGCCAGCGCCGCCATCAGCAGTTGGCGCGGGCGCTCGCGCAGTGGGTGCTTGTCGGCGAGCGCGACCAACCCGGTGATGAGCCCCGCGGCGTCGCCGCCGTCGAGCCGGCGCTGCGCGCGCTGCTCGATCGCACGTGTTCGGAGCTCCTCGAGTCGGGCCGCCTCGACCATCCCCTCGTCCAGGTCCTCCAGCTCGGGGTACGCCGGACCCTGCCATCGCTCGAGTACGACGTCGATCCCATCGCTGTCACTGTCGGCACGTGCCGCTGCCAGCCGATCCGCATCCACATCGAGCTGCGAGGGATCGAGCCGGTAGCCATCGCCGACGGATTCGATGAGCCCGTCCGGCATGGCACGCCGAAGGCGAAACATGTGGTTCTGCAACGCAGCCGATGGATCGCGCGGACGCACCTTCGGCCACAGCGCCTCGATTGCGGCATCGACCGACACGACCTGGCCCCGACGCAGCACGAGCAGGGCGAGCAACCGCCGCTGCAGCGAACCGACGGGTGTGACGTCGGCGCCGCTCGAGTCGGTCACCCGCAACGGCCCGAGCACCTCGACCCGCACGCCGTCACTGTATTCGTTCATGTCGGGCGACATGCAGGTTGCGTTGGGGTTGACACCGTGTCAGTCGAAAGGAGGATGAGCGATCTCAGCGGACGGCGCAAAAACCCATCTCCAGGCTGACTCGCGATCACGCCTCGGCGGGACGACCGTGACGCTCGGATTCCTTACCGTTGATCACATACCCGATGGCACCACGACACGAAAGGGAGGGTCGCCATGTCCGCACATGAACTCCACGAGATCCGAGTGATCGCTGACCTGGCGATCACCGCCAACACCGATCAACTGCTCGTTTCGCAGCGCCAGTACGTCGACGTGCTGCTCGACCTCCGCGCTGTGGCCGCCAGCCCGGTCCTGCGGTCGACCATCGAGGATCGGCTGCGCGACATTCGCTTCGTCACGATGATCGACGCCAGCGAGGTCCGCGCCGACCTGGAAGCGATCGTCGCCATCTCGGAGGTCGAGGACGAGCTGGAGATGGCTTGGGCCGAGGTCGCCTTGAGCTGCGACTGCGACGAGTGCAACACGGCGGTCCTCAGCTACGAATCACGTTCCGTCACTGCTCACTAACCGCTGCGGGGATCGTCTGCGGCATGACATGGCCGGACGCGCAAGACTGTCGCGATGACGATCGCGATGACCCCCATCGGCGTGGTTCGCAACGAACGCACGGAAGCGGTGGACGACGACTGGGACCGGGTGAACAGCTCGATCGAGCTCGATCTGTCGCTGCTCGGCGAGGAGGCGACAAAGGGGCTGTTCCGGTTCTCCCACGTGGAGGTCGTCTTCGTGTTCGACCGGGTCGATCCTGACCGCGTCGAGCTCGCCGCCCGTCACCCACGCGGCAACACCGACTGGCCGAAGGTCGGCATCCTCGCCCAGCGCGCCAAGGCTCGCCCGAACCGCATCGGCACGACGGTGTGCGAGCTGATGGCAGTCCGTCCTGGCGGCGTGATCGACGTGCGTGGTTTGGACGCCATCGACGGCACACCGGTATTAGACGTCAAGCCGTACTTCGCCGAGTTCGCGCCGCGGGGTGATGTACGGCAACCGGACTGGACGCGGGAGCTCATGGCTCAGTACTGGGTGGCGACGCCGGAGGAGCAACCGACGCTGGACCCAGACCGTTGGCTGGCCGAGGTGCGCCGCTCGCCCACCGACCACGGCACACTCGAGCTGATCGTCCGCAGGCCCAGCGTCAACGAGCGCGAGATTCTCGAATCAGGCGAGCTCGACGTCGCGGTCGGCCTTGTCGGTGACAACTGGCTGGCGCGTGGCAGCCGGATGATGCCCGATGGCAGCGCCGACGCCGAGGCTCAGCTCAACATCATGAACTCGCGGTGCGCCAAGTTGGTGGCCGGCGGCGACGCCCGCATGCACCTGGCGGGTGATCAGCTGTTCGTCGATCTCGACCTCTCCCGGGACAATTTGCCGCCCGGCACGCGGCTGCAGATCGGCAGTGCCGTGATCGAGGTCACCGCCCGCCCGCACACCGGCTGCGCCAAGTTCACGCGCCGGTTCGGGCTGGAGGCGCACCGCTGGGTGAACGGCAAGGTGGGCTCGCAACAGCGGCTGCGCGGCATCTGCGCCAAGGTCGTCTTGCCCGGCACGATCACGGCCGGGGACGAGATCGTGAAGCTTCCGGTCCCAGCCGTTGTGCTGACGACCTGACACAGGCGCGGTAAGCGTGCCCGCATAACGTTCCAGAAGCTGCCAAGCCGTGCGAACGCGACGCGGGGGTGTGTGCGGCCATACGCCACTCCCGGTCCTCGCCGGGTCACACGACAGTTCCCTCACCGTGACGCCGCACGCCTACGCGTCGATATGGGCGGCTGCTCGGTTCTGCTGGCGCGAAAGCGACTCGCCAAGGTGCTTTCGCTCGTGCAGAACCAAGCCACGAGTTGAGGTGGCGCGATTGTGCGTTGGGACGTCGCTTTCCCGCCGGCAGAACAAGTCGCACTCGCCCGGCGTGCCAATTGATTGCGCTCGCAGATCCGGCGATCTGCATCGTCGCTCCTGTGCTACGTCCTCAGTTCCGCGGTGCGTCCTTCTTCATCGAAGTTCCCGGGCGCACCAGCCCTGACTCATACGCGAGCACCACGGCCTGCACGCGGTCGCGGACGCCGAGCTTCATCAGCAACCGGCTGACGTGTGTCTTGGCCGTCGCCTCGCCGATGAACATGCGCGCCGCGATCTCGCGGTTGCTGAGCCCGTGCGCGAGCAGCTCGAGC
>DASQTR010000547.1:0-7686 GCA_035641795.1 Ilumatobacter sp. | reverse complement strand
CTCGCCACGGGGCTGGACGCCGGAAGCCGCGAACGCCTCGGCTGGCACGAGCCGCGCCTCGTTCCCGATCGCGCCGACGCCGAGCGCGTCCGCCAGGCGGCGCGCCGGATCGACCGTGAGCACGAGCACGCGACCGCCGATCTCGCTCGCCGCCTGGACCGCCATCGCCGCCGCCGCCGTGGTCTTGCCCACGCCGCCCGACCCGCACACGAGCACCATCTCCTTCGCCGCGAGCAGCGCCGTCAGACCGGCGCGTTGACGCGCCGTACGGCGGGCCATCAGCCGGCCTCCGCCAGCTGCAGCTCGACGGCCAACGCGTCGGCGACGAGGGTCACGACACGCCGCCCAGTGGCGCGCGTGAACAGTTCGGGTACGACGACCATCGGCAGTGCGGGCGCCTCGGCGCGCAGACGCTGCAGGTGGCGCTCGCCGTTCCGGCGGCGGGCCTCGATGATGCGCGCCGCCGTGAGCACGGCGGCGACGCCCCGCCCGGCTGCCTGCGTGAGGACGTCACGAGCCTCGTCGAGCCGGGCCAACACAGCCGCCTGCTCCCTGTCGAAGTGCTCGAGCAGTACGCGGTTGGCGACGAGCAGGCTCGGCTTGACGCCCGTCTCCGGTTCCATCCGGGCGAGCAGTGCGAGCGTCTCGGAGACGGGCATCTCCTCGGGCGTCGTGACGATTGCCACGCCGGTGACCGCGGGATCCTGCAACAGCGCGAGCATCCACTCCGTCTGGTCGCGCACGAGGCCGACCTTGACGAGGTCGCGGATGACCTTCGGCGCACCGACCTGGGCGACGATGTGACCCGACGCCTCGGCGTCGACGACGACGAGGTCGTAATGACGTTCGCGCACCTCGTGGCACAGCTTGCCGACGGCCAGGATCTCCTTCACACCCGGAGCGGCGTCGGCGACGAAGTCGAAGGTGCGTGCCAGCGGGCCGATCTTGCCGAGCAGCGGAACCTTCACGAACAACCGCAGGTACTCGCGCAACGAGTCCTCGGTGTTCATCGCCATCGCGAACAGCCTGGGCTCGATCTCGCGCGGCTGGAACACCAGCGGAGCGGCGTCGAAGGCGGTGGCGAGCGAGCCTTTGGCGTCCATCTCACACACGAGCACGCGCCGTCCGTCGCGAGCGGCGAGCAGCGCCAGCGCAGAGGCGGTCGACGTCTTGCCGACACCCCCCTTGCCGGTGACGAAGACCAAGCGCCGGTCGAGGATCGGCGGCGGGCCCGCGTCAGCCCCCGAAACCGATGCGGCGGTCGCCGTCGGCGGTGCCGATCTCGACGTAGGCGATCTTGGTCGATGGCACGGCCACGTCGCGTCCGCGCTTGTCCTTGATCCACAGCACGTCGGCGGCGCCGCTGAGCGCGGCTTCGACTTTGGCCCGGACATCGTCGCGCTCGTCGTCGGGGACTTCCACGTTGAGCTCGCGCGGGGCCTGCGTCACACCGATTCGAACGTCCACGCGCCGAACGGTAGCGGCGACCACCCACGGATGCGCCAGCCACTGTCATGTGCTATGCGAGAGCGCGTGGCCGATGACATCACGCACTACGACGCGATCGAGGGGTACGCGCAGCACGCCAGCTGCCTGCCGGGCGATGTGGTCCAGCTCTGCACCTCGACGACCAGCCGTCGCTTCGACGTCGAGGTCCACCGGTGGGGTGTGGCCCGCGAGCTCGTCTGGTCCGCGCACGATCTGGCGGGCCGTGAGCAGGCGACGCCCGCGGACGCCGATGCCGCGGGGTGCGGATGGGAGCCGCTCGTCGAGATCCCGACCCAACCGTCGTGGCGCAGCGGCTTCTACCTCGTCACGATGAGAGCCCACGATGCGCCCGCCGACCGAGCGGTGGCGTACGCAGGTTTCGTCGTTCGGGCTCGAACGCCTGGCCGCGCCCTCTTCGTGCTCGCCACGAACACCTGGAACGCCTACAACAACTGGGGCGGTCGGAGTCTGTACACGGGCGGCAAGGAGGTGTCGTTCCGGCGCCCGTGGGGGCGAGGCATGCTGGTGCGTCCGGAGGTCGACCGAGAAGACCGCAAGTCACCACCGCTGCGACCCCACGAGCAGCCCGACGTCGATGGCGACATGTACCAGACGTTTCGGTACGAGCACGGATTCCCGGGCTACATGGGTTCGGCCGGATGGTTCACGTACGAACGCCGCTTCGCCGAATGGGCAGAGCGCAGCGGAGTGGAGCTCGACTACGCGATCTCGAGCGACCTCGAACAGGTCGACGGGATCACCGACGGCCACCGGCTCGTGATCGGCGCCGGACACGACGAGTACTGGTCGGCACCGGCCCGCGAAACGATCGAGCGATTCGTCGCCGGCGGCGGCAACTACGCGTCGTTCTCCGGCAACACGATGTTCTGGCAGGTTCGCCTCGAGCGGGCAGGAACGTCGATGGTGTGCCACAAGTACACGGCGCACGACACCGATCCGATCGTCGCCCGCGACCCGGCGGCGATGACCGGCATGTGGTCCGATCCGATCGTCGGGCGCACCGAGCGAGGATTGCTCGGAGCGGCCTCGATGTACGGGCTGTACGCGCGCTTCGGCCGGGCGACGCCGAGGGGTGTGCCCGGTTTCGTCGTCTACCGGCCGGAGCACTGGCTGCTCGAGGGGACCGGCCTGCGCTACGGCGACGTGCTGGGCGCGGACGACGGCGTGGTGGGGTACGAGACGGTCGGCACGCGGATCGCCTTCGACGATCTCAACCTTCCCCTCGCGATCCGCGACCCCGACATCGCCCACGACGCGCTGCCTGAGGACGTGGAGGTCGTCGCCATGACGCCGGTCAGCAACCTCGGGATGGAGGAGTACCCGGCATCGATCGCGGCTCTCGACGACCAGGGCGACCTCGAGTTCGTGGCCGAGCGCATGTACGGCGGTGGCGAGCGCGCGCTCGCCAAGGCGCGACACGGCAATGCCGTGATGTTGACCTGCCGTCCCTTTGGAGCGAGCGCCGGTCAGGTCGTCACCGCCGGCAGCACCGACTGGGTGTTCGGGTTAGCACGTGACCGAGACGTCCAGCGAGTGACGGCGAACGTGTTGCGGCTGGCGAATGACGGGAGTTGACGTAGGCGGCGACGGCCGTCCCCTGCGTACGGCTGGTTTCGGGGAACCTATGTCAGAAAAATGTTAAGTATGTAACGGAATCCGCCGATGGGAGTCGCCGAACGGACAAGCGGGTCCGATAATCGAAAGGCGAATCTCATGAAAAGGTCACACCGTGTGATGGTGCTGGGCGGCATCGTCGCCGCCAGCATCGGCGCAACGCAAGTGGCGTCCGGAGTCGGCAGTGGCAGTTCCGGCCCGTCAGTCCTGATATCGATGGTGCCGTGTCGTCTGATGGACACGCGGCCGGCTCCCGACAACGTCGGATCGCGGTCGACGCCCATCGCTGGCACAAGCACCCACACGGCTGACGTGTGGGGAACGAACGGCAACTGCACAGTCCCGTCCACGGCGACCGGCGTTGCGGCCAACGTCACCGCGGTGAATGGCACGGCCGCCAGCTTCTTGACGCTGTTCCCGGCGGACGCCGACCGCCCACTCTCCTCGAACCTCAACTGGACCGCCGGCGCGGCTCCGGTGCCGAACAAGGTCGACATCAAGCTGTCGGCCGACGGCAAGCTCTCGATCTACAACCACGCCGGCACCGTCGACGTCGTCGTCGACATCGTCGGTTATTACGACCCGGCGCCCCTGGGCGGCGGGCTGAAGGGTGACGAGGGTGAGGCCGGAGTCCAGGGTCTCCAAGGTCTGCAAGGCCTCCAAGGTCTGCAGGGCCTCCAGGGTCTGCAAGGGCCTCCCGGTGAGGACGGCGAAGACGGCGCCCCCGGCGCGGACGGCGAAGACGGCGCCCCCGGCGCGGACGGCGAAGACGGCGTCCCCGGCGCACCCGGCGCCGACGGTGAAGACGGCGCCCCCGGCGCACCCGGCGCCGACGGCCAAGACGGCGCACCCGGCGCCGACGGCCCACAGGGTCCGGAAGGTCCCGAGGGCCCACAGGGCCCCGAGGGCCCGCAGGGTGCGGCCGGCACCAACGCCACGAGCGGGTACGAGGTCGTGGTCGGCATCCAGCAGGTGCTCAACAACGGCAACCCGGTTCATGCCCTCACGGCCAACTGCCCCGTTGGCAAGAAGGCCGTCGGTGGCGGCTACACGTCCAGCGACCTGACGGTGAACTTCGTGGCCAACGTGAACGCGCCCAGCCCCGACGGTTCCGCCTGGCTGGTGACGGTGACGAAGACCTCGGGCAACACGTCCAACATCACGCCCTACGCGCTCTGCATGACCGCGAGCTGATTGGACGGCGGCGAGACAACGGAGCTCGTGACGGTGTGATCACCGTCTGACCACAGCGAGCTCTCTCGATCGGAGGGGGGCCGGGGCGGCGGAGCCCCGGCCCCTCTCCGCGTCAGCCCGCGAATGCGCCAGAATCGTCAACCGTGACGATCCAAGCCGTGATCCCGCTCTTCCCGCAGTTCACCGCGCTCGACGGGATCGGCCCGTACGAGGTGCTGCAGCGCCTGCCAGAGATCGACGTGACCTTCATCGGTCACGAACGCGGCGAGGTCCGCAGCGACAACGGATTCCTCGGCATCACTCGCGACGCGACGTTCGAGGACTTCCCGACGCCGGACCTGATCGTCTTTCCAGGCGGCGTTGGGACACGCCCGCTGATGGGCGACCAGCGCGTCCTCGAGTGGGTGCGCAACGCTCACCGCACGACCCGCTTCACGACCTCCGTGTGCACCGGCTCACTCGTGCTCGGCGCCGCCGGCCTGCTCGACGGGCTGACGGCTGCGACCCACTGGTCGGCCTACGACGCGCTGGCCAAGACCGGCGCCACACCGGTGGCAGAGCGGGTGGTCGAGCACCTCGGCGACCGGATCATCACCGCCGCCGGCGTGTCGAGCGGCATCGACATGGCGCTGCGACTGCTGGAGATCCTGTTCGACCGCACCGCCGCCGAGGCGAGCCAGCTGATGATCGAGTACGACCCACAGCCGCCCTTCGACGCCGGCGCGGTGAGCAAGGCCGGCAACAGCGTGATGGAGCGCGTGATCGAATACGCCGGAGGCCGCAACTAACGGGTCTGCCTAAACGCGTTCGCGAATGGTCGGCGTCAGAAGGCGGTCGTGCAGAACGTGTCGCCGGCCGGGCGGCTCGACTCGGTGGTGATGACGCCGAGCTCGCCGTCGTAGAGCTCGGTGAGCATGCCGCGCACCATGCCTCGGTCGACGGCGCAGATGACCGGGTGCTCGAGTGCCACATCGCCGAACGGGCAATGGTCGTTGATGATCCGCAGCCGGTCGTTGCGGCTCTCGGCGTGGGCGGCGAACCCGTGCGCCGTGAGTGCGTCGGCAACCGCCTGGATCGCGGCGCGCATCGAACGATGCCCGGCGTCGAGCGCCTCGCCCGTCAACCCGGCCGCCATTGCGCGCCCGTACTCGGCACCGACCTGCTCGGCCATCCGTTCCGCGTCGTCAGGCGAGAGCAACGCGAGCGCGCGGCCGAGCAACGAGAGCACGAGATCGTCGGAGCGGACCGGGAACTCGGTGATCGCGTCGGCGACGGCGTGGTAGCGCTTCGACGGGCGACCCGCTCCCCCACCGACGATGCGGCCGGAGCGGACCTCGAGGTAGCCGCCCGCAGCGAGCTTGTCGAGGTGGTGCCGCGCCACGTTGGGATGGACACCGACCTCGGTCGCCACCGCCGCCGCGGTGACACCTTGGTCGGCGCCATGGTCACGGACGTAGAGGTAGGTCCGGCGACGCGTGGGGTCGCCGAACGCGTCGGTGATGGCCGACACGGTGGCGGTGAAGGCGGCGCTGGTCGCCATGCCGAAATTGTACTACCCGCGTAGTGCAAACCCTGGAGGACGTCGCCACAATGACCGCTGTGGCACGAGAGCGAGCCGGCTGGCGAGCACGATCATCGAACGATGGACCGGAAGCTCAGGGGACTGAAAACGAGCTCAGCGACGGATCCGCTGACCTTCCGGTCATGCATGAGGAGCTCGTCGAGGCGCTGCGGCCGGTCCAAGACCCGGAGCTCCACCGCTCGATCGTCGATCTCGGCATGCTGCGCCGCGCGGAGCTCGACGCAAGCGGAACTGCCCACGTGCTCGTCGCCTTGACGGTGGCCGGGTGCCCGCTCCGCAACGAGATCCAGAGTCGAGTGCGCGGCGCGTTGGCCACGATCGACGGTGTCCGCGATGTCGCTCTCGACTTCACGGTGATGACGGACGACGAACGTGAGCAGCTGCGCATCAAGCTGCACGGCTCGCCCGCAGCCACGGCCGGCCACAGCCAAGCCCACGGTCATGCCCAGGGGCGGGCGATCCCTTTCGCCGACGCCGGATCGAAGACGCGTCCGCTGCTGATCTCGTCGGGCAAGGGCGGCGTCGGCAAGTCGAGCGTCACCACCAACCTCGCGGTGGCGCTGGCGCAGCAAGGCCGTTCTGTCGGTGTCGTCGACGCCGACATCTACGGCTACTCCATTCCGCGCATGCTCGGCACCGATCGCCCGCCCGTCGTCATAGACGAGATGATCGTGCCCCCCGAGCGTTGGGGCGTGCGCTGCATCTCGATCGGGTACTTCGTTCCCGAGAACGAGGCCGTGATCTGGCGCGGTCCGATGCTCCACAAAGCACTCGAGCAGTTCCTCACGGACGTGTACTGGGACGAGCCCGAGTTCCTGCTGATCGACATGCCGCCCGGGACCGGTGACATCGCGCTGAGCCTCAGCCAGTACCTGCCGCGTGGCGAGGTCTACGTCGTCACCACGCCCCAGGCTGCGGCGCAGAAGGTGGCTCGCTTGTCGGCGGCGATGGCCGCCAAGGTGAATCTGCCGGTCAAGGGCGTGATCGAGAACATGTCGTGGTTCACCGGCGACGACGGCAAGCGCTACGAGCTCTTCGGGTCGGGCGGCGGGAAAGAGCTCGCGGACGAGATCGGTGTCCCGTTGCTCGGCCAGCTGCCGCTGATCCCTGCGCTGCGCGAGGGCGGCGACGACGGCCTGCCCATCGTGGCAGTCGATCCCGACGGCGAAGCCGGCCAGGCGTTCCACGCCATCGCCGCCAAGATCGCCGTCGACCTGCGGCCGAGGAAGGTCTTCAGCTCGCAGTTGAAAGTGATCTGAGCTGGAGATCGTCCCGCGCTACCGGTTCGAGCAGATGGTCGCCGATGCGCTCGACGACCTGCCCGACGAGCTGCTGCCTGTGCTCGACAACGTCGTGGTGCAAGTCCACGATCGGAATCCCGAGGAGCCGGAGTTGCTCGGACTGTACGAGGGGACACCCCACACCGAGCGGTTCGGCGACGAACTGCCGGATGTGATCTCGATCTACCGACACGCGCTGTGCGAGATGTGCGACGACGCGGACGATCTCGCGGAGGAGATCTACGTGACGGTGATCCACGAAGTGGCGCATGCGGCGGGCATCGACGACGAGCGTCTGCACGAGCTCGGATGGGCGTGACGTCGCCGCTGGGACCGCGCTGTCGTACTTCATCCTGCTTGACGGCGCTTCGCGGCTACGGTGCCCGAGCGTGAGCGACCTCCCTCCGCCGCCACCGTCGGTTCCACCCCCTCCGCCACCTCCGCCGCCACCTCCGCCGGCCAACCTCGTCGCACCAGCCGGGTATGCCGGCTACACGGCGACGCCGT
>DASQTR010000546.1:0-3882 GCA_035641795.1 Ilumatobacter sp. | reverse complement strand
ATCGACCAGCTCCGCCGGATGAGGTCGACGATCAACACGAGCAGGACCACCATCGACAACAGCAGGCACAGCACGAGGACGGTCTCGATCACCTTGCTGCGGATGTTCGACGACCGCTTCGTGATCTGGGAGGTGACGTTGCGGGCCACGCCGCCACCCACCGTCGCCGGGGTGCTCATCGCCATGTCAGTACACCTCCATGTCAGTACACCTCGCGGACACGAGCCACGAGGCGGTCGCTGACGAAGTTCAGCAGGAAGGTCATGCAGAAGAGCAGCAGCCCGATGAAGTAGAGGCTCTGGAAGGCGAGGTTGTCGCCGGCCACCTGGTCGCTGCCGAAACCGAGCGCCGCCATCGCCGCCGTCATCGTCTGACCGGGATGGAGCGGATCCCAGCTGCGCAGGCCACCGCCCACCGCTCCGGCTGCGATTGCCACGACCATCGTCTCGCCGATCGCACGCGAGATCCCGAGGATCACGGCGGCGACGATTCCTGAGACGGCTGCGGGGAAGACGACACGGAACGTCGACTGCAGGCGGTGTGCGCCGAGCCCGAACGACGCCTCGCGCAGTGCCATCGGCACCGCCCGCAGCGCGTCCTCGGCGACGGTGGCGATGATTGGAATCGTCAGCACGCCCACCGCGATGCCGGCCGCCATCAGGGTGAAGGCCTGGTCGGCGCCGCTGAAGACTCGCGTCACGAACTCGGGGTTGATCGTTGCGATCGCGAAGTAGCCGAGCACCACGCTGGGGATGCCGGCCAACAGCTCGACGAGCGGCTTGACGGTGCGTCGGATGCGCGGTGGCGCGTATTCGGCGAGATAGACCGCGACGCCGAGCCCCAGCGGGACGGCGACGAGCATTGCGATCCCCGTTACGAGCAGCGTGCCGATCACGAGCGTGCCGATGTCGTAGAGCCCGCGCCGCGGGAACCACCCGATGTCGGTGAGTCGCCCGAGGCCGCCGGGCTCGTCGAGCAGCTTGGACAGGAACTCGGCGGCGTCGACGACGAGCGTGAAGATGATCAGGACCGTCACCAGGAATGTCGTCCATGCGCCGAGACGGAACGTCCATCTGGCGGCGAGATCCTTGCGGTGCCGCCGCGGGTTCGTGGTCAGGTCGATTGGGTCAGTGCTCGGCGTCACTGTGGACATGGCACGCTCCGGGGTAAGTGGTGCATCGGCGACGTCGGGAGACTAGACGGAGCCGGTGACCGCCTCGTGGGGGGCCACCGGCTCACGTCTCGGGGGGACCTTGTTCAGCCTTGCTGCATACCGGTCGTGCGCGACGCCCACGTCTCCTGGGTCGCAGCCTGGTCATCGGCGGTCAGCGGCACGTACGGGACCTGGCCCTCACCCGTACCGAGCATCGAACCGATCCCTTCGTTGACGTAGTAGTCGACGAACGCGGCGAGCGCAGAGTTCGACTCCGCCTTGAGGGCGTCTACGTAGATGTAGAGGTCGCGGGCGACGGGGTACTCGCCGCTGGCGATTGTCTCGGCCGTCGGCTCGACGCATCCGGCGCCACCGTCGACCTGCAAGGGCTTCACGACGTCGAGGTTCTCCTCGACGAAGGCGAACCCCACCCAGCCGAGCGACGTCGGGTTCGATCCGATGCCCTCGATGATCACGTTGTCGTTGGGGCTCGCCGTGTAGTCGACTCGGACGTTGGCGTCCTCGACCCCGAGCCCCTCGCCGACTGGGGCGATCACGAGCTCGACGAAGCTGTCGAAGGTTCCGGACTCCTCGCCCGGCGCGGTGACGGTCAGCTCGGCGTCGGGGTATGGCGTGTGCACCGGACCGAGGTCGGTCACTGTCGCCGCGTACTCGTCGGCATTGGCCGAGGCGTCGGCCCAGTTGGCGATCCCCACTGCGTCCGGTCCGAGCAACGCATACAGATCCACGAACGACAGGCACTCGATCTCGGCGTTTTGGGCGGAGGTGATGACTGACAGGCCGTCGATTCCGACCTTGAGCTCGATGAAGTCGACCCCAGCCTCCTCGCAGGCCGCCGCCTCCTCCTCGCGGATGGCGCGTGATGCGTCGGCGATGTCGGCTTCGCCGGCGCAGAACTTGGCCAGCCCGTCGCCGGTGCCCGGACCTTCGACCGTGATCGCGACACCCGGCGCCATGTCGGCGAACGCGTTGCCGACGGCGATCGAGATCGGCTCGACCGTCGATGATCCTGTGACGAAGATCTCGCCGCTCAGCGACGACAGATCGGTCGTCGCCTCACCCGTGGCATCCGTCGTGCCGGGCGCCACGGTGGTGGGGGACCCGTCTGTGGTGCCGGGCGCCACGGTCGGTGCCACGGCAGCGGTCGTTGCGGACGTGTCGTCGTCGTCATCGTCGCCGCAGGCGGCGAGTACGAGGGCGGCGATCGCTGCTGTCGCGACCAATCGTTTCGAGATCATCACGCGGTTTGCTCCAATCGTGTTCACGGTGGGATGAAGCTGCTGTGCTTCGGCGCCGAACGCTAGGAACCCCAGGTGAACACGCTCGGAGGGCGACATGAACCCAAGGTGAACAGTTGATCGTCAACCGTTGCCGAGGACCAGGGAGAGTTCAGCTCGTGTTCATCTCGGCCGTGCGTCGCGATCGCATCGTCGCAGACGCGGCGCAACGCGTCACGTCGCCGATGTGATGGCTGTTGCTCGCGGGACTGCTTGGTCCGGCGTACGGCAGTTGCGCATGTATCGCTCGGCTGCGAGCGTTGCTGCGACCGGAACTTGCATGAACACCTGAACGGTGAGTTCCGGTCGCAGCAACACGTGTTCCCGCTGACCTCTCACAACTACCCTCGATCGGCCGGCTCGATGCGGGTTCGGCAGAGAGTTACGACCACGTTCATGTCGCGTTCATTGCTCTGTGGCCTTCGTTCGACCTCACGGCCCGAGCGCGGTCCGGTTGGCGACGAGGACCACCGGGCTCGAGCCGCGCACCGCACGCTGACATGGGGATGTTCGCCACGTTCCAGCCTCAGTTGAGGCTGGGTCATTTGAAACTTCGACTCAGAGTGAAGCGGTCACTCGCTCGTCGTAGTCGCGCCGTGCGACGCTGATCTCATCTCGATGGGCACGTGTCCACGACACGAGCGGCGCGACTGCGCCGAGCAGTCCCGCACCAAGGTCGGTGAGCTCGTAGTCGACTCGCGGCGGAACTACAGGGTGGACCGTGCGGGCGACGAGGCCGTCGCGCTCGAGGTTGCGAAGCGTCAGTGTCAACATCCGTTGGCTGATGCCGTCGACCTCGCGCTTGAGCTGTGTGAACCGCAGCGTGCCGCGGCCCAACAGCTCGACGACGAGCAACGACCACTTGTCGGCCAAACGGTCGAGCAGGTCGCGGATCTCACACGTGGCCGTCGACCGAACCCCGCCCGTATCAGGCGTGTGCCTCGGTGACTTCGATGTGCCGTCTTCCATTGCGGTCCATGGTGCCTCACAATGCCGTCTGTTACAAGCGGTAACCGACCTGCTGAAAGGTGACTGGAATGAGCGCAATCGATGTCGGCGTGTTCCTGCCGAGCATGAGCCCGCGTGACTCCCTCCCCGGCGACGTGACGGCGGCCGCACGCCATGCCGAATCGCTCGGATTGGAGTCCGTCTGGGTCGTCGACCAGCTGATCGCCGGCACCGGCGTACCGGTGATCGACAGCTTCATCGCCCTGGCAGCCGCGGCCGGTGCCACATCGACGATCAAGCTGGGACTCGGAGTCCTGATCGCCCCGCTGCGCGCACCAGTGTGGATCGCCAAGCAGGTCGCCTCACTGCAGCACGTCTCGGGTGATCGGCTGCTTCTGGGCGTGGGCGTCGGCGGTGATCGGCATGACGCATCGTGGTCGGCAGCCGGTGTGCCGCGTCGCGAGCGCGGTCGTCGCACGGACG
>DASQTR010000545.1:0-2530 GCA_035641795.1 Ilumatobacter sp. | reverse complement strand
ACGTCGGTCGGATCACGGCCGAGCGACTCGAAGTGAGCCTGGATGACGTCGAGCTCCGCCGGGTCGAGCGCCAACGCCCGCTCCTCGCCGATCTCGGTCAAGCGGTCGCGGGCGAGTCCCCGGATGGGCACGACGGTGGCGTCGCCGATGCCGCTTTCGTTGACCTGGAAGACGGGTTCTATCGGCTCGAACGACCACCGCTCGATCACCGGGTTGGCGACGACGCGGCGGACGATGGCGTCGGCGTCATGACGGTGGACGTCCATGCCGAACTCGATCCGTCGTCCGGTCGCGGCGCCGGCCGCAGGTACACCGAGCCGTGTGGCTGCCTGCATCAATGTCGCCGCGGCACCGTCGGTCACGCCCGGCAGGTACGCCACCTCGACGCCGGGCTGCGTCGGAACCGACCACGTGCCGTGCTGCAGCAGTGGGTCGACGAGAAAGCGATGCAGCGATTCCAGGTGGCCATCGTCGAGGTCGCCGCTGACGAACACCAGGTCGGCGACCGCCACGTCGCCGGCGGGATCGAGCGGGGTGCCGAGTTGCTGGGCGGCGGACCTGATCGCCACGCCTCGCGGGTCCGGGTCGATCGAGCGGATCGTCAACCGATGGCACGCCGTCACTGACCCGACCTTACGAGTCGCCCCGTCCGGGCCTAAGGGTTCTGAACAAATAATCAGGGCCCACGAGGGCGAGCCGCCAGGCGAGCCCGACCATCAAGACGTACCTGGAGGCCAGCGGAATGAAAAGGAGCGGAGCTCTGCGGAGCGACCTGTCCGATGGGGCTCCAGGTACCGTCTCGCCCGTGGCGAAGTGGCTGATCAAGTCCGAGCCGGAGTCGTTCGGATACGACGACCTGGTGCGGGTCAAGCGCGAGGGATGGGACGGGGTGCGCAACTACCAGGCGCGCAACTTTCTGCGGGCGATGGCCAAAGGTGACGAGGTCCTCTTCTACCACTCCAGTGCCAGCCCGTCAGGCGTGGCCGGAATCGCCAAGGTCGTCAAGACCGCCGAGCCCGACCCGACCCAGTTCGACCCGAGCTCGAAGTACTACGACCGCGAATCCGATCCCGCCGATCCGCGCTGGGACTGGGTCACGGTGGCACCGGTCCGCAAGCTCAAGTTCGTATCGATCGACGAGCTGCGCACGCTGCCGGAGCTCGCCGGGTGCAGGCTGCTGGCGCGAGGCAACCGGCTCTCGGTGGTGCCGCTCACCGACGCCGAGTTCGACGCCATCGTCGCTTTCTCGAAGAGGAAGAAGCGATGAGCGAGGAAACGGCCGACCTCCCTCCGACGCGCCTGTTCATGATCCGCCACGGCGAGTCGCGAGTCACCGTCGATCGGGTGATCGGGGGCCCGCGCACATGCAACGGTCTGTCCGAGCTCGGACGCCGGCAGGCGGAACGGCTGCGCGACCGGCTCCGCGAGACGGGCGAGGTCGAGGCCACCGCGCTCTACGCGAGTTCGTACCCGCGGGCGATCGAGACCGCCGAGATCATCGCTCCGATCCTCGGTCTCACGGTCACGGAGGAGCCGGGATTCGGTGAGCACGACCCCGGTCCGGATTGTGACGGGCTCACGTTCAGCAACTTCCTCGAGCGCTACGGGATGCCGGATTGGGAGTCAGACCCGCATGCCGTCACGTTTCCCGGTGGCGAGACCGTCGCCGAGTTCCGTCACCGTGTGGGGGCGACGCTGTCGCGCGTCGTGCGCGAACACCGCGGAGGCGCGATCGTGGTGGCATGTCATGGTGGCGTTATCGATGCCGCATTCCGGACGTTACTGCGGTTGCCCGCCCACGGCGCCTTCGAACTACAGACCACGAACACGTCGCTGACCGAGCTCGTCACGACACGCCGCGATCGCTGGCGACTGGTGCGCTACAACGACGCCGCTCACATCGCCGGCCTGCCGCTCGAGACACCCCGATCGACGTAGCGTCGAGAGTTCGCTGCCCGTGAGCATCCGGTGGCTGGTGATCGGGGGCGGCACGGCCGGTTGCGTGGTGGCCTCGCGGCTGTCGGAGGACACCAACAACGAGGTGGTGCTGCTCGAGGCGGGCCCCGATCACGCACCGGGGCCGGTTCACGATCGAGGCGGCGCCTATCTCGACGAACCCGACCGGATGTTCCCGGAGGTGGCGGTGACCCGCCGCCAGGGCGGCGCTCCGGAGCACTATCCACAAGGGTACGGACTGGGCGGAACGACGCTGATCAGCGGCGGGCTGGCTTCGCCCGATCCAGAGTTGTTCGGGCTCAGCCATCTGCTGCCGATCGAGAAGGCCGAGCGGCTCGGCATGCTCGGCGCGGCGGTGCTCGATGCCGACGCCCGCGCCCGCCCGGCGACGCTGGTCCGTCACAACGGCGAGCGGGTCACCGTCGCCGACGTCTATCTGCGGCCGGTCCTTCTGCGCACGAACCTGATGGTGGTCACCAATTCTCCGGTGGTGTCGCTGGCGCTCGACGGCTGGCGCGTCGTGCGGGCGTTGGCGGCGGACGGCGTCGAGTACGAAGCCGATCGCATCGTCGTG
>DASQTR010000544.1:0-5226 GCA_035641795.1 Ilumatobacter sp. | reverse complement strand
CGCGCGGTTGATCCGCAACTGCAGCACGTCGGGACGCGAGTAATGCCCAGCGGTGTCGCACAGCGCCTTGGCCTCGCGTATGCGCGCGTGCGAGATCTCGGCGAGCAGCATCGTCTCCCCGCTCGCCGGTCCGGCGACGATTTCACCCATCGGGTCGATCACGTAGCTGTCGCCGGTCATCGCCGGCAGTGCCGCGATCGCCTCCCGCAGCTCCTCGTCCTCCACCGCTTCCGGATCGATCATTCCTCCGGCGAGCACGACGTAGGCGGCTGCCTGGGAGGCGAACGCCCGGCACAGCACGAGCTGGCGTGTGCTCTCGTAGCCCGGGAAGGCGGCGACGTGCACCTGGGTGCCGTCGGCGATCAGCGCGTAGCCCGGCAGCACCATGTTGTGCTCCCAGCAGTTGAGGCCGCTGATGCGGGCGTACGGCCGCGGCCACGCTCGCAGCCCGGACCCGTCGCCCTCGCCCCACGCGAAGCGCTCGCCGTAGGTCGGCTTGAGCTTGCGGTGCTTGCCGATGATCTCGCCGTCGGACGAGATGAACACCAGCGTGCAGTACACCGTGCCCTGTGTGTGCGGATCGCGTTCGGCGACGCCGATCACGACGTCGGTCCCTGCCTCTCGCGCGGCCTCGCACAGCCGGTCGGTCTCGGGTCCGGGGACGGTGATCGCGGCATCGACGTAGCGCCCGCCGATACGGCGCTTGGTGTTGACGTGAATCGGCGCGTTCACCCAGCGCGGGTAGCCCGGTAACCACGTCTCGCCGAACGCCGCGAGACGCGCGCCCGCGCGGCCGGCCTCGGCGATCAGCGCGCACGCCTTGTCGGTCGACGCCTTCGTGTCCAGGAAGACAGGGGCCGCCTGGATCGCCGCGACCGTGAAACCCTGGGCTTCTACCGTCTCGCTCATCCGTCCATTGTCTGCGACAGGCGGAGCAGCGAGCGAGTCCGCGCGAAGGCTGCGCGCTTGTCGATCGGGTTGACGAGCACGGCGGTCATGCCCACCCGCTCTGCGCCGTCGACGCAAGCCTTGGCGTCGTCGAGGAACACGATCCGTCCCGGCGCGACGTCGAGCTCCTCCGCGGCCCGCAGGTACGGCTCGGGATCGGGCTTGGCAAACCCCCTCGCGCGGGCGTCGACGAACGCGTCGAGCTGCTGGAACTCCGGGATGCCGGCGAAGAAGTCGGTGCCGTTGATCGCCACGCCGTCGTTGGTGAGCACACCGACCTTGTAGCCGGCGGCGCGGGCGTCGGCCATCAACGCGTACGCCTCGGGATCACCGAAGCGGTGGGGGAGATGGTTCGCGAGCTGCCGGAAGAGGTCACGCCAGTCGGCGAACCCGTTGCGCTCGGCGTACTGCTCCCAGTACTCCAGGAATGTGATCTCCCCGCGCTGGTGTTCCAGCCACAGGTCATCGTCGGGGTCGTCCGGCCCACGGCCCACCAGCTTCCGGCCGATGACCTGTTCCAGCTCGTCGAACTGCGACCACACCGGGGCGGTGATCACGTCGCCGATGTCGAGCAGCAGCGCATCGAACGGTTGTCGGCTCATGCCAAGAATCTACGAAGGGCCTCGGCGACCTCGTCGGGCGTGTCCCACTCCATGAGGTGGCCGGCGCCGTCGATCACCGTCGCCCCGCCCCACTGCTCGGCGACACCGACGGGCAGCAGTTCGTCTTGGTCGCCCCACAGCACGAGCTTCGGGCAGGTGATGCGGTGCAGCCGCTTGCGCAGCCCGCGGTCACCGAGCGGCCAGATCAGACTGGCGGCGGCGATGTCGGCGAGGTACGTGGCAACGGGCGCCTCCTCGTCCCCGAAGTGGGCGAAGCGATTGGCCACCTGTTCCGGCACCCCTTTCGCGAACAGGTGAGCGAGTCGGTCGCTGGAACGTGTGGCATAGAGATCGAAGCCGACGTTGCGCTCGTCGACGATGCCGAACGGCGCCAGCAGCGCCAGCCGGGCGACGACCTCCGGGCGCAAGGCGGCCAGCTCGGCGGCGATCATGCCGCCCACCGAGGCGCCGACGACGTCGACCGGCCCGTCGGCGGTGGCGCCGCTGGCGTCGATCGCGTCCCAGAACACCACGAGCCAATCGAGGTAGTCGGGCGGCGGCGTGAACCCGGTCGCGCCGTCGAAGCCTGGAACCGGCGGGATGACGACGCGCCGCCCGTCGTCGACGAGCTGCTGCAGAGCAGGGGACACGCCGGCGTCGCCGGCGACGCCCGAGAGGTAAACGATCGTGTTCGACATCTTCGGCTCCATCACGCGTTGGCCGGCCAGTAGGGGTGCTCCCATTCGGAGAACATGCCCCGGAGATCGGGTGCCACCTTCTCGCCGAACAGCTGCGTGTTGTAGCGCGTCAGCTCGTCGTTCATGTTGCCGAACTGGAGCATCGCGCACAGGTTCCCGATGTTGAGATCCTTGGCCGCCACCTCGAGCTGCTCTCTCACCGTGTCGGGGCTGCCGAGCACGACGTAGCCGTTGTCGACCATCTCGTCGAAGCTCAGATCGTGCGCCGCCTGCTTGGCGCGGGAGACGGCGCGCACCTGACTCTTGTAGCGCGCCCGCACCGACGCCTCGGTCACGTAGCCCGGCGCGTCGGTGAAGCCGGGGAACACGTGCAGCGAACGGTTGAAGAAGTACTCGGCCGGCTCCTTGTAGAGACGGTAGGCCTCGGCGTCGGTGTCGGCGACGCCCACGAACTGCGTGACGGCGAGCCGGTTCGGGTTGTAATCCTTGCCGTGTGCCTCGATCCTGTTCCAGTAGCCGCCGACCGTCTCGCGCACCATCTTGGCTCCGTAGTACGTGAGCGCGCCGTAGACGAAGTCGTTCTCGGCGCAGTAGTCCCACGTCTCGATCGAGCCACCCCCCGGGATCCAGATCGGCGGGTGCGGCCGCTGGTACGGCCGAGGCACCGGGTTGACGTAGCGGTGCTTGTTGAACTCGCCGTTGAAGGCGAACGGTTCAGTGCTGCTCCACGCCCGGCGGATCAGCTCCACCCCCTCGTAGTACTTGGGGCGTAGCTGGCTGGGGTTGACGCCGTACGAGTAGCACGTGTCCATCGAGGTACCGACCGGGAAGCCGGCGATCAGGCGGCCGCGGCTGAACAGGTCGATCATCGCCATCTCCTCCGCCACCCGCACCGGTGGGTTGTAGAGGGCGACGGAGTTCCCGAGCACGGTGATCGCCACCTTCGACGTGCGGTTGGCGAGCACCGCCGCGATCAGGTTGGGCGAGGGCATCAGCCCGTAGCCGTTGTTGTGGTGCTCGTTGACGCAGATCGCGTCGAAACCACACGACTCGGCGAACACGAGCTGGTCGATGTAACTGTCGTAGGTCTCGGCGAGAATGTCGCGATCGAACAGGGACGGATCGATATCTACCCACACGCTGCGATGCTTCTTGTTGAACTCGTCCGGCAGCGCGGGATAGGGCATGAGGTGGAACCACATGATCTTCATGGATCCAGCATGGTGCGCGAGGGCGGTGGGTGTCCACGACCGCTTGGCTCATGGATCATGTCGCAAGCGATAACGATGCTGGTGAAGCGCGGGCACGCGCGGGCTACCGTTCCGGAATGGCGAACGTCGACCTGCGCCGCTTGCGCTACTTCGTCGCCGTCGCCGAGGAGCGCCACTTCGGGCGGGCGGCGGCGCGGCTCCACATGTCGGCGCCGCCGCTGTCGCAGCGCATCCGCGAGCTCGAGGCCGACCTCGGGCTGACGCTGTTCGAGCGCTCGAGCCGCAGCGTCAAGCTCACCCCGGCCGGCGAGCGCCTGCTCGGCGACGCCCGCGCCGTGCTCGCCGCGGTCGACCGCTTCGAACAGTCCGCCGAGCAGTTGACGCTGGCGGCGACCGACCTGGCGCTGGGCTACTGCCACGGCAGCGAAGGTGGGGCGATGCGCGCCTTGCGGCGGTTCCGCGAGGAGCGTCCCGACGTGCTCGTCCACCCCGCCTCGATGACGTCGCTCAACATCGGCGAGTCGCTCGCGTCCGGACGGCTCGCGGTGGGCATCCTCCGGGGGCCGATCGACGACATCGACCGGGTTGCCAGCGTGCCGCTCGCACGAGTGCCGGTGGATCACGTCGCCGTGCCGCTCGGCCATCGCCTCGCCGACGTGGCGGTGGTCGAGGCGCGCGATCTCGACCATGAGCCGCTGCTCGTCGTCGACCGCGCCGACGCGCCGCAGACACACGACGTGATCACCGGATATCTCACGCGGCTCGGCGTGCGCCCGGCTCTCGTGACGCACGGGGCGACGCAGATCGAGCGCGTCTTCGACATGGTCGCCATCGGCAGTGGGATCGGATGGCTCAACACGTGGCAGGCCGAGCGTGAGGCCGGACGCACCGACGTGGCGATCCGCCCGCTGCAACCGATCGGGATGTGGGACGAGTTCCGCGTCGCGTGGCGCGCCGGCGACACGCGCCCGGCAACGGCGGCGTGCGTGCGGGTCGTGCTCGAGACCTGCGGCAACCGTTCGAGCTGACCGTCGACTCGCAAGTTGCTCGTATGCCTGATCGAGCAGCCGCGTTCGGGGTGAACGAACGCCGCCCCTGGTCGGACTGGCCGCTACCTCTAGCGTGGCGCAGATGACTGCGACCGACCTTCCGACGTCCGCGGGGCGGCGGCGGATCCAGGTCGGGTCTGGCATGTTCACGTTCGTCCTGGCTATGGGGATGGCCGTCACAGCCCTCGGCATCGACAGCGTGCTGCCGGCGTTTCCGGAGATCCGAACGGCGCTGGGGCTCGAGGAGGGCGCCACGGAGGTCGCCGGGCTGATCACGTTCTTTCTCATGGGCTCGTCGGCCGGACTGCTGCCCGCGGGTGTGCTCGCAGACCGCTACGGGCGGCGCTCGGTGATGATCGGCGGGCTCGTGCTGTACGTCGCCGGCGCGCTCGGTGCGCTGCTGGCCCCGACGCTGGGCGTGATGTACGCCGCCCGGTTCGTCTGGGGACTCGGGTCGTCTGGACCGCGAGTCGCGGCAATGGCCATGATCCGCGACGCCTACGACGGCGACCGGATGGCAAAGCAGATGTCGTTCATGATGGCGGTGTTCATCCTCGTGCCGACGTTCGCCCCGGCGGTGGCGTCGGGCTTGTTGCGGCTCGGCCCGTGGCAGATCGTCTTCTGGCTGTGCGCATTCGCCGGGGCTGCGCTGCTCGTCGTCTCGTTCCGGTTGCCCGAGACGTTGGAGCCGTCGGACCGCCTGGCGCTCTCGGCGGGC
>DASQTR010000543.1:0-3688 GCA_035641795.1 Ilumatobacter sp. | reverse complement strand
CGTCCGTTCGCTCGTGCCTGCTCGTGACCGCTGCCTGCCGGTCGACGAGGTGTTCGCGTCGCTGCTGCCCGACGCCGGCCTCCAGCGCGGTCGGATCGTCGGATGTAGCGGGGTGGCGGCGTGGTCGCTGGCGCTAGGCGTGATCTCGCGGGCGGTGGGCACAGGGTCGTGGGCGGCGTTCGTCGGCACACCGGCGATCGGGCTGGAGGCGGCGAGCGAGCTCGGTGTGGCACTGGAACGGGTCGTGCTCGTCGACGTCGACGGCAGTCCCTCGGTGTGGGCCGAGCGGGTCGCCGCCGCGGCCGACGGATTCGAGCTGGTCATCACCTGCCCGCCGACGGGTGCCGAGCGGGTGGCGCGGCGCGTCCGCCAGCGCCTACAAGCCAGGGGCGTCGTGCTGCTCGCCGTCAGCGCGTCAACACCGAGCCTTGCGTGTGACGTCGAGCTGGTGTCGACGGCGGTCACGTGGGCCGGCATCGGTCAGGGATCCGGGTACCTCATGGCGCGTCGGGTCACGGTTGCAGTCACCGGCCGTCGTGTGCCACGGCGGCGCGAGCGCGAGCTGTTGCTGCCCTGTCCCAACGGCCGCATGCGCCTGCTCGAAGGCGACGCGGATGAAGGCAATGCGGTTGGCGACGACGAGCTGGAACGCGCGAGGACGGCATGAGTGACGTGCCGCGCCTTGTCACGTTGTGGTGTCCGGAATGGCCGACGGTCGCGGGCCGGACGCCGCCTGACGTGCCGGCTGCCGTGTTCCACGCCAACCGCGTGATCGCCTGCACGCCCGCCGCACGCGCCGCCGGTGTCGGCCACGGCGACCGGCGCCGCGTGGCGCAGGCGGCCTGCCCCGAACTGCAAGTGCTCGAGCGCGACGCAGACCGGGACGCCCGCGAGTTCGAGCCGATCATCCGCGCGATCGCCGACATGGCACCGCGCGTCGAAGTCGTCGAACCGGGGTGGTTGACGGTCGCCGCCCGCGGCCCGGCGCGCTACTTCGGCGGTGACCATCCGCTGGCGGCGCGGATCGTGACGGTTGCCGGCAGCGTGTGCGAGGCGCGGATCGGTGTCGGCATCGCCGACGGCAGGTCGGCCTCGGCGATCGCCTCTCGCCTCGCCGCCCGCCGGGTCGACCGCATGCTCGTCGTCCCCGCCGGCAGCTCGCCGGAGTTCGTCGAGCCGCTGCCGATCGGATGGCTGCGCGAGCTGGGCGAGATCGACGCCGACCTGGTCGACCTCTTCGTGCGGCTGGGGATCCGCACGCTCGGGCGGCTGGCGGCACTCGACCCCGGTGACGTGTTGTCGCGGTTCGGCACGATCGGCCTGCTCGCGCACCAGCTGGCGGGCGGCGCAGACCTGCGTCCGCCATCGACGGTCGATCCACATCCAGGGTGGTGGGTCGAGCACGCCTTCGAGGAGCCCGTGGAGCAGTTGGAGACGGTCGTGTTCCTGGTGAAGCGGCTCGCCGACGAGCTCGTCGCGCAGCTCGCCGCCGACGGGCGGGTGTGCGCCCGGATCGTCATCATGACCGAGACCGACCACGGCGAGCGTTGCGAGCGGGCGTGGTATCGCGACCACGGGCTCTCGGCGACGGCGATCGTCGAGCGGGCGCGCTGGCAGCTCGAGGGCTGGGCAGGGCGGCCCGGTGGACTCAGCGGTGGTGTCACGCTGGTGCGGCTCGTGCCAGAGGAGGTGCGCAGCGACGACGGCCACCAAGGGACGCTGTGGGGTGGGCGTTCGCAGGCGGACGACGACGCCGCCCGCGCCGTGGTGCGGTTGACCGGGCTGGCCGGCGAGCAGGCGGTGACGGTGCCGGCGTGGGAGGGCGGCCGCTTACCGTCCGAGCGTTACCGGCTGGTGCCGGCGGCCTCGGTCGACCTCGACGATCCCGCTGAGCGGCTGGACCACGGCGAGGGGCCGTGGCCGGGCTCGGTCCCGACGCCGTCGCCCACCGTCGTGCCGCCCAAGCCGGTTCCGGTCGAGGTGCTCGCAGGTGACGGGCGGGCGGTGGCGGTCACCGGTCGCGGCGAGATCAGCGCGGCACCGGCCGAGCTGGTCGTCGGCACGAACCGTCACCGCATCGTCGCCTGGGCAGGTCCGTGGCCGCTCGAGCAGCGATGGTGGACACCGGAGCGATCGCGTCGTCTCGCCCGGCTGCAGATCGTCACCGAGGGTGGAGCAGCGCACCTGATCGGGGTCGAGCAACAGCGCTGGTCGATCCTGGCGACGTACGCCTGAACGCCGGTTCAGGCGGTGAGTTGCTCGTCCGGTTCGCTGGCGCCGTTGCGCGCCGCGCTGGGGATACCGATGCTCGCATGCGCTTCGGCGGCATCGAGCAGTTCGTTGCTGATCCGGAACCCGACGCCGCGCACGGTGTGCACGATCCGCAGGTCGGGGGCGACGCTGTCGAGCTTGCGCCGCAGGTTCGACAGGTGGACGTCGACGACGTGGGTGTCGCCGACCCAGTTCGGCCCCCACACAGACTCGAGCAGATCGGCCCGCGAGGCCACTTCCGTCGGCCGCCGGCACAGATGCTCGAGCAATGAGAACTCGATCCGCGTGGCCGGGATCTCGAGCTCACCCAGCCGGATCTCATGGCGGCCGGAGTCGATGACGAGCGGGCCGAGCACCACGACCGAAGGCTGGACCGGATCCCAGTCGGAGCGGATCTCGCGCGGCCGGCGCAGCAGCGCGTGGCAACGGGCGGCGATCTCATCCGGGGTCACGGGAACCGAAACGGCGTCGTCGGCACCTGACCGCAGCACCTCGACCCGCGTCCGCTCGCGCCCGGCGGAGTCGATGCACAGCAGGTAGCGGTCTGTCTCGCTGCGCAGGCGCTGGTACAGCGGGCGGTTGTCGGGACCGTTGATCGAGGTGTCGATGATCAGGACGTCCGGGGAGAACGACTCGGCGAGGATCGTCACTGCGTCCGCGTCGCCTGGTGCACTGACCGCGAACCCTGCCGCGCGCAGTCCCGCCTCGTTGGTACGCCGCAGACGGAGATCGTCGATCGCCAGCAACACTCGGGGTGCGAATTGCGAGTTGGGTTCCATGCGTCTGTGTGGTTTGTCCGCCGGGTGATCGCCGGTGTCGCGTTGGTATCGGCGGTAACCAGGCCAAACTCAAGCGCTTTGTCGCGATTTCGTATGGACGCGCACTGCCTAGGGTGAGGGCGTGACCAGTCCTCCGGTTCGCGACTCGGACACGTTGCGTGATCGCGTTCGACACAGCGTGGCCGTGAAAGAACCGATCGACGATGCCGAGCGGGCGTGCATCGCCGAGTTCCTGCGGCACTTCGACGACCTCCCACGGCCGTTCGACGAGCACGCCGATAACACCCACGTCACCGGCTCTGCGATCGTCGTCGGGCGGCGTGGTGTGATTCTCGTCAAGCACAAGTCGCTCGGCATCTGGCTCCAGCCGGGTGGGCACATCGAACCGGGCGAGACGCCGTGGGACGCGGCGGTGCGCGAGGCGCACGAGGAGACGGGGCTGGGTGTCGCCCTCGCCGGTGGTCAGCGGCAGCTGGTGCACGTCGACGTCCATCCCGGCCCTCGCGGGCACACGCATCTCGACCTGCGTTACCTCGTGGAGGCAGGCGACGCCGACCCACAGCCGCCGGAAGGTGAAAGCCAGGAGGTGGCGTGGTTCGACTGGGACGCAGCGGCGGAGCGCGCCGACGACGAGCGCC
>DASQTR010000542.1:0-5769 GCA_035641795.1 Ilumatobacter sp. | reverse complement strand
CCGCGAGCTCCGCTGGCGGCTCGCCAGCCGCGGCCTGCTCCTGTACGTCGTCGGTTACGGCTTCGATTTCATCTGGCCGGGCACGATCCTGCCGTACTACGGCGCGATGTTCGTGATCGCGGCGGGGCTGTTCACGCTTCGCACGGGTTGGCTGATCACGGTCGGCGCGGTCGCCGCGTCGGCGGCGTGGGTCGTGCGCTGGTGGCGCTACGAGCGCGAGCTCGACGGACACGACACCTCATGGCTGACGAATCCGGGAGCGCGCTCGCCGAGCGGCCTCGTGATCGACGTCTTCGTCAACGGCACGCATCCGTTGCTGCCATGGCTGGCGTTCTTCTGCGCAGGCATCGTGCTCGGACGCATCCTGGTGCGTGATTGGTGGCAACCCGTTGCAGTTGCAACCGGGTTCACGTTGTTCTCGGTGGCGACGCTGATCAACTCGAACGCGGCCACGCCGCGCGCCCTCGTGATCCTGAGCGACGACCCGTTCGAGCGTGGCTTCGCCTACACGATGAGCGCGCTGGGGACGGCGTTGCTGGCCTACTCCGCCGTGTCGTGGCTGGCCGAGCGGTATCGCGGGACGAGCGTGATCGACTGGTTACGGCGTGCCGGGCAGATGTCGCTGTCGATCTACATCGCCCACGCGTTGGTGTTCTGTCTCCTCGTCGATTGGCTCGACGTCGTCTCGCCTGGCGGCCTCGGCACGTCGCTCGGCTTCGCACTCGCCTACTGGCTTCTCTCGACGTCGGCCGCGGTCGCCTACCACAAGCGGTTCGCAAGAGGTCCGGCGGAGTACGTCTATCGGAAACTCGGGAGCTGACAAGGCGGTTGCTCTGCCTTTCCCAGGTCTGCCGAGCCCGAGTTGTTCGACGCTTTCACGTCTCTTTGACGAGACGCGAACGCGTCAGAGCACCTCGTTGAACGTGCTGCATTGGTTGGGATCACCGGTCGTGAAGCCGCGCTGGAACCACTCGACCCGCTGTGCCGAGGTGCCGTGCGTGAACGACTCCGGGTCGACGCGCCCCTGCGTCTTCTGCTGGATGCGATCGTCGCCGACGGCGGCAGCGGCGTTGAGCGCCTCCTCGACCTCCTGCGGGCTCTCGAACAGCCCCCGATCGCGAACGGTGTCTGCCCACACACCGGCGAAGCAGTCGGCCTGCAACTCGAGCGCGACGGAGTACTGGTTGGCCCGTGACGGGTCGGCCTGCTGCGCCTGGCGCATCTGCTCGTTGATTCCGACCACGTTCTGCACGTGGTGTCCGTACTCATGGGCGACGATGTACTGCGCGGCGAGGTCACCGGTGGCGCCGAACGTCTCCTGCAGCTGCGTGAGGAAGTCGAGGTCGAAATACACGCGGCCGTCGGCCGGGCAGTAGAACGGCCCGGTCTGGGCGCTCGCTTGACCGCACCCGGTGTTGGTGGCGTCGGAGAAGAAGACGGTTGGCGCCTCTACGTACTCGCGATTGAACGCCGTCGGCATCGCCGTGATCCAGTACTCCGACACGTCGTTGACCGCCCCGCACAGAACCTGTTCCAGCTCGGTGGAGCAGCTCTCGGCATCGCCCTGCGTTCCCTGCGCGCCCTGGTCGGCTGCAGGCGACAGCGACGAGCCGCTGCCCCCCAGTCCGCCGCCGAGCAGCTTGGGGAGGAAGATCACGGCGGCAATGACCAGCAGACCGATCAGCCCCCCGCCGCCTTTGGCGAGGCCGCCGGGAATGGGGAAGCCGCCGCCACCGCCGCGACGGCCGAGGCCGCCGCCGAGCACGTCGCCGAGTCCACCGAGGCCGCCTCCTCCGGCACCGCGGCGGTCTTCGATGCGGCCGGCGTTACGCGATCGGATCTTGGTCATAACGCCATTGTTCCCGCTGACTTCGCGGCGCAATCCTCACGCGCGCGGGCGACGAAGGCCGCGGATGCCCACCGCGCCGGCGCCGAGCAGCGGGCCGTTGTCGCCCAACCGGGCGGGTGTGACCCGCGCCGCGGCGCCGTGCCCGACGCGTGAGATCGAGTCGATCTCCTCCTGAGCGGCATTGAAGAACGTGGCCGCGAACCCGAGCGCGACGTCACCACCGACCACGACGAGGTCGAGGTCGAGCGCGGTGCAGATCGTGCCCGCCGCGCGTCCCACGAGCCGCCCCGTCCGACGCATGATGTCGTAGGTCGGCTCGGTGAGCGGCCTGCCCGTGATCGACCCGATCGCCGAGCCGGAGGCTTCCGACTCGAGGCACCCGCGTGCGCCGCACATGCAGCGCCGACCGCCCGGCTCGACGATGATGTGGCCGACGTTGCCGGCGTTGCCCGTGGCGCCGTCGACGAGGTCGCCGTCGAGTACGAGCCCTCCGTCGACGTGCGTCGACACCACGATCGTGCAGAAGCTCTGAGCGCCGCGCGCGGCGCCGAGCCAACCCTCGGCAAGCGTGGTGGCCTTGGCGTCGAGGTCTCCGAACACCGCCAGCCCTGTCAACTCGCGGAGGTGCTGGCGAAGCTGGAATCGCCGCCACGACGGCACGGTTGCGGGCGACACGGTCTCGCAGTTGCGCGCGATCGGCCCTGCGCAGGCGACGCCGATCGCCCGCACCCGGACGTCGTGCTGCTCGCGCGCCCGATCGCGCTGCTCGCCGACGATCCGCGCCAGCGAGGCGAAGTGCGACTGGGGCCCGACGTCCGGGTCAACATCGGCGCGGGTGCGGTCGAGCAACTCTCCGCGCATGGTGACGATCCCGGCCGTGAAACGGCCGCCCTCGATCGTGACCGAGAGGATCGCATCCCGACGTCCGTCGCGCGCGTCCTCACGCTGCTCCGCGGGCCGGTCGCTCATACCGCCGGCACGCTAGCTGGGGTGCCCAAGCGCAGATCTGCTAGGCGCGGGAGCGGCCAAGCTCGGCGGCAATCCCGAGGCCAACGATAATGATCAACCCTTCGCGCCGACCGACCGATAACTTGTCGTGCGGTGGGCGACCGGCTCGGGGCCCGCCGCGACCGCGCGATGTCGACGCCCCGCCGTACTTCGTCCACCGCCCGGGCGGTGCTGGGAACGATCGTCGTCGTCGCGCAGCTGCTGCTCATCGGCGATCGGGCGGTAGCGGGCACGCCGCCGAGCACCGAACCCTCGCCGACCACAACGACCACTACTACGACCGCGCCAGACACGACGACGACCGAGCCCGCAACCACGACCACGCAGTCACCGACGACCACCACGACCACCACCACCGTCAGCACCACGCCGGTCGACACCCGGCCATGCGTGCCGGCGACCACGACGACGACCTCCACGACGAGCGCGCCCGGCGCCACCACAACGACGACGACGACCACCACCGTCCCTCCTGGCACCACCACCACGACCACCAGCACGCTTCCGCCGCCGCCGTGCGCGACCACGACGCCGCCACCCACGGAGCCACCGCCGGACACGGTCCCACCGCCATTGCTGCCGGCCGGCGCCGCGCTCGGAATCAAGGTGCCCAAGCACGTCGGCGACATCCTCCTGACGATCCGCACGATCGAGTCGGGCGGCAACTACACGATCACCAAGAACCGCGGCGGTGCCTCCGGCGCCTACCAATACATCGATTCCACATGGAACAACTTCAAGGGGTACCCCAGCGCCTACTTGGCGCCGCCGGAGGTACAGGACGAACGGGCGCTCGCCCATGTGAACGCCATCCTGTGGAACTGGAAGGGCGACGTGTCGATGGTGCCGGTCATCTGGTACTACCCACGCGCCGCCTTCGAACCGGCGTTGATGGATCAGGTGCCTATGCCCTGGGCGGGCAACCGTCTGACGGTCCGCGAGTACCAGATGCGCTGGCTCGACGTCTTGCAGTACATCACCGGCGCACCGCTCGGCTTCCGCTTGGCGCTGCTGCCGCCCGAGCTCCGGTTCCTGACCGGCATTCCGCCCGAGCTGCCCTTGAGCCTCAGCACCCTCGGCGCGATCGCTTTTCCCGTGCTGGGTAAATCACTCGTGGCGCCGCCGCCAGCATGCAGCGACGTGTGCGACGGTGGAGCCGATGCCGTCGTCTACGGCCAGAAGATGCAGCCGATCCTCGCGGTCATGAGCGGAGTCGTCACGGCGGTCGAGGAGGGCGACCCGGTCGCGGGCTCGGTCAGCGTCACGATCACCGACGGGCTCGGTCGCACGTACCGCTACGCGGGCTTCAACGACGACACGCCAGGCACCGACGACGGGGCGGCGATCCGTCCCCACCGGCTGACGGTGCTCGCGCGGGTAGGCACGCAGGTACGTGCAGGTCAGGTGATCGGCTTCATGGGCGACACCGACCCGATGCCGTCGAACGAGAACTTCGGGATCGGTGACGAGGCCGTATGGCCGCATCTGCGGTTGAGCATCCACGACGCCAACGGCACCAAGCTCAACGCCGACTCGCTGGTCGCGATGGCGCAACGGCGCCAGGCCTGCCATGTTGTGGTCGGGCCGTGGTCGCTTCCGCCCGATAGCAACTTGCGCGAGCTCGACCTCGACGACGTCGTCACCGAGCCGATCCTTAGCGGTAGCTGGACTGTGAACGACGACGGCACGCTGACCGCCACCGGCAAGTCGGCCCAGATCATCCCGCCGGAAGGGTGCACGTGGTCGCCGTCGGAGACGTTCGGGTTCGGCGCCAAGGGCGGCACACCCAAGCTCGAGTGGGGTGTTCCGATCGAGGTGCCCGCCCAGTTCTGGGTCACCGGCCTCCCCAACACCTTGCCGACTGCGACGCCTGTGCTCTAAGGGCTTCGCGGACGACGGACGTAGGGCTTCGCCTTATGACGTCAGACGGCGTGCATCTTCGACGAGGTTGATCTCGTACAGGACCTCGTCCAGCGCGTCGGCGGCGCTGATCGCGGCGAAGCGTTGTGGGTGCTCGGGCGTGCAGCAGCTCGGCACCGGCGACAGGATGGTCCAGGGGCGCGGGTGGCAGAACTGCACGACGCTGTGGCGCTCACCCTCGTACCCGGGAGCGGCGACGACACGGTGCCAGCCGATCGGGATCTGGCCATTGGTGAGTCGCTCGAGCATGATCCCCGTGTTGATGATCACCTGGCCTTCGGGCGCAACGGCGTCGACCCAATCGCCGTCGACCTTGACCTGCAGGCCGGGGGCGGTGGCGCGCGGAAGAGCGGTGATGAGGTTGATGTCGCCGTGCTCGGCGGCCCACACGTGGCCGGCACCACCCACCTCCGCCATCGGCGGGTAGCGGATCGCGCGGGTGAGCGTCGGCCCGTCACTCACCATCTCGTCGAAGAAGCTGGCATGGCAGCCGATACCCTCGGCGATCACGCGCAGGAACCGGCGTTGCAGGTCGGCGATGGCCTCGTGGAACGCGTAGAGCACCTTGGTGATTCCGGGCACCGCCGACTCCGGCAGCACCTGGTCGGGGTACGCGGCTGGAAACTTGCGCTTGAGCGGATGGCCGGCAGGGACCGGCGACGCCCAGTTGAGCATCTCCTTCCAGTCGGGCTTGTCGCTCGACGCCGCGGTCTCCACCAGCAGGCCGGTGTAGCCCGTCTGGCCGTGGGCGCCGGGTGCGGTGAACTGCTGCTTGACCTCTGGCTGGAGCGCGAAGAAGTCGCGCAGCATCTCGTACGCGGTGTCGAGCATGTCCTCCGACAGGTCGTGGCGCGTGTAGACGAAGCCTGTCGCGAGGCTGCGGGTGACGCCGTCGACCACGGCCCGGCGCCGCTCGCCGGTCGAGCTCTCGAACGCCAGCAGGTCGACATCGAGGATCTGGCTCATGGATTCACGCTAATGCCGAGTCCGCG
>DASQTR010000541.1:0-3160 GCA_035641795.1 Ilumatobacter sp. | reverse complement strand
CCCGGCGGTCGGGGATACCCCGTGCGCGAGATTCGGGGGCGCGTGTTCTGGGGCAGTTGCTGCCGCGCCCTGGGGAGTGCGATCTCGCGGTTGAGGGACGTCTTGTGTCGCTACATGGGGCGATTCGGTCGTTAGGCCGATCGTGGCGGTGTCTGATCGGCGTCGGTAGCGTCGGGTTCGTGGTGCAGCGTCCGTCGGGTGTCGTCACTTTTCTGTTTACCGACATTGAGGGCTCGACCCGTCGGTGGGAATCAGACCCGGACGCGATGCGTGGAGCGTTAGCTGCGCACGACGAGGTGTTGCGCAACGCAATCGAGGGACGCGGCGGGTGGCTGTTCAAGAACACGGGCGACGGGGTATGCGCTGCGTTCGGGTCGCCTCATGCGGCGGTGGAAGCGGCTACGGACGCGCAACGCCTGCTTGCCTTGCCGGTACGCATGGGGATCGCGACGGGTGAGGCCGAGGAGCGCGGCGACGACTATTTCGGTCCGGCGCTGAACCGCGCGGCTCGCGTCATGGAAGCCGGTCATGGCGGCCAGATTCTGGTGGCTTCGTCCACGGTCGCGCTGGTCGAGGGTCTCGAGCTTGTCGATCTCGGTGCGCGGCGGCTGCGCGATCTGTCCGAACCTTTGTCGATCTCTCAGGTGCGCGCGGACGGATTGCGTGTCGAGTTCCCGCCGTTGCAGACGATCGACACGGTTCCCGGGAATCTGCCGGCCCAGGCGACGAGCTTCGTCGGCCGTGCGGAACAGGTCGCTGCGGTGACCGGGGCGCTGCGCACGCATCGTCTGGTCACGCTGGTCGGGGTTGGTGGTGTGGGCAAGACCCGGCTCGCGTTGCACGCGGCCGCTGAGGTCTCGGGTGAGTATCGCGACGGAGTGTGGCTGGTCGAGTTGGCACCAATTCTCGACGCCACCGAGTTGACCGAGTCGATCGCCGCGGTCTTCACGGTCGCACCCCAAGCGGACCGCAGCTGGCGCGACGGTCTCACCGATGCGCTCGCGGCCCGTCAACTCTTGCTGGTGCTCGACAACTGTGAACACGTGCTCGACGAGGCCGTCCCGCTCGTCGAGGCGCTCATCGCACGCTGTCCGGGTGTCACGATCCTGGCGACGAGTCGGGAAGCGCTCAGCGTCGGAGGCGAACTGGTATGGCCCGTCCCGTCACTCGACCTCGGTTTGGACTCGACCGCATCGGCGCTGTTCGTCGAACGGGCCCGCGAGCTCGTGCCTGACTTCGTTCCCGACGCCGACACGGTCGCCGAGATCTGCCGCCGCCTTGACGGTATCCCGCTGGCGATCGAACTCGCAGCGGCGCGAGTCCGCTCGATGAGCCCCACACAGATCCGCGATCGGCTCGACGAACGATTCCGGCTCCTGACCGGGTCGCGCCGATCGTTCGAACGGCACCAGACGTTGCGCCACGCTGTGCAATGGTCTTATGACCTGTTGACCGAGATCGAACAACGCGTGCTGCAACAAATCTCAGTGTTTGCAGGCGGGTTCACGCTCGCCGCGGCGACGAGCGTGTGTGGACACGACCTCGGCGGAGATGTCGATGAGCTCGCGATGCTGGACGCGCTCGACTCGTTGGTCCGCAAGTCGCTGGTGGAGGTCGAACGGTCCGAGACCGACCTGCGTTACACCACGTTGGAGACGATCCGACAGTTCGCCGAAGAGCGCCTCGCTGAGGATACGAGCGCCGAGGCGGTGCGAGATCGCCACGCGTCGTTCTTCGCGGATCAGGCCGAAGCATCCTTCGAATGGTTCCGCGGTCCGCAAGAGGCCTTGGCCTACCGGTTCGTGGACGACGAGATCGCCAACGTGCGAGCGGCGTTCCGCTGGGCCGTCGACCACGATCGCGCCGACGCGGCGATCCGCATCGCCGCTTGCGTTCATCAGGCCGCTCGCGCGCGGTTGCGGACCGAGACATTCGGGTGGGCCGCCGAGGTGGCCGACCTGGCCCGACGCCTCGAGCATCGCAAGCTGCCACTGGTGCTCACGATGGCCGCCGACAGCGCCTGGGGTCTCGGGTTGCTCGACGACGCGAAACGGTACGGACATGAAGCCATCGCCCTTGCCGATGACCCACGACTCGAGCCGATCGTGTGGGCGTATGCCGATCTCGCGCAGATCGCCATCTTCGAGGGCGACGTTGAAGCCAGCCTCGAACTCCTCCGCACCGGAGCGGCACATCCAGCCGATCGTCGCGATCGCGTCAACCTCGCCTACCTGATCCTCGTGGGCGGAGCCGTCGGACAGCAGCTGCCCGACGACGAGCTCGCCCAGGCGATGACCCGGATCAACGAGGCGGGCGTCCCGATGGCAATCGCGCTCGCGCTGAACGGCCGCGCCGCGTCCGTCGCCCGAGACGACCCCGCAACGGCGATCGAGCTCCAACGACAAGTGGTCGACGTGCTCGAGTCGTCTGGAAATCGACTCCTCGAACAGTTCAGCCGCGCACAACTCGTCAACTTGCTCGCGAACGCCGACGATCCCGACCTCGCGCTCGCGGGCTTCGTGGACACGGTGAACGCGTGGCGCATCAACGGGGACACGGCTCTGGCCGTAGGGATCGGACAGCTGGTGGTGTTGCTCGCGCAACTGGGCCACTACCTCGGCGCGGCTCAGCTCTACGGCGCGGCGACACGCACGATCCTGCTCGATGCCTTGGTGCCTGAGCTGGAAGCCACCATGGCCATTGCGCGCGAGGCGATCGGAGACGACGCGTTTCGCGGTGCCCGTGCCGCGGGTGGCGCGCTGAGCTACCAGGCCGCTGGCGAACTCGCATGTGATCTCATCACGCACGCCCGCGCCGAACTCACATCGGGCCTGTGAGTTGCGCGCCCATGACCGACGATCTGCGCTTTCGCAGGAGACATCGCCCGACCCGGCACGTCCGCGTGGAGTCGCGCCCGAACTGGCGATCGGTACTCGTCAAAGATGCGCGGATCCGACCAGAACGCGCGTCCCATAACGCGCCGTGGAGGCACCCAAGCGAGCATCCCAGATGTGCCGGTCGAGGGCGCTCGCGATGGTAAGCAACGCCACGTCGTGCCACGACGCTTGACGCGACAGATCTGCCGATCCGCGATGGCGTCGTCCATGCGATCCGCGCCAGAACGCGCGCTCAGATCGAGAGCACCCAGATCGTTCGTCCG
>DASQTR010000540.1:0-6817 GCA_035641795.1 Ilumatobacter sp. | reverse complement strand
CCCATGCGAATCGTCTCGGTGATCTGCGAGGCGGCGGCGATGAACAGCTCCTGGGTCGGCGCCATGCACAGGTCGGAGCCGTGGTGCTCGGCGAGGTAGTAGCCCGCGAACCCGGCCTGGTCGGCCATACGAACTAGGTCGAGCCGGTCCTGCAGCAGCTTCGGCGTCGGCGTGCCGGCGATGCCCTCGATGTGATCGAAGATGCCGAACGTCGGCGTACCCATGTCGTCCCCCTCAGATGGCGAAGAACCGCGATCGTTGCATGCCTGGCCCAGCCAGTTCCACCGACCGTTAGCCGCTGGCGAACCGGTGCCACCATTGCGGGCATGGCGCGCACGCCACACGACCTCACGGCGGACGACATCGTGCTCGGCCACTTCACGCTGGGGCGCAGCTATCCGCTGCGCGAGCGTCTCGCCATCGCCGCCGAAGCCGGCGTGGCCGGCATCGGGCTTTTCATGGGCGACATCGACCGGTGGGCGAGCGATGACGAGCTGGCGAGGATGCTCGACGACCACGGGCTGCTGCTGGTCGACCTCGACCTGATCAACCTGGCGCCGCGCGACGAGCCGACGCAGGCGCGCTCAACGCAATTCGTGCGACGTGCGGCGGAGCTGGCCGACCGGTTCGGCTGCCGCTACCTGCAGACGATCGCACCGCACACCGAGCCCGGCGCCGCAGGACGCGACGAGACGGTCGACGCCCTCGGACGCGTCGCCGACGCGCTGGCGCCGTACGGGGTGGAAGTCGGCCTGGAATACACCGGCTTCACGACGATCCGCACGCTCAGCGACGCCGTCTCGATCGTGCAGGCGTGTGGACGGGCCAACGTCGGGGTGTGTGTCGACGTCTGGCATCACACCCGCGCGTCTGGCGCCGTCGAGCTGGCGCCTTTTGTCCCGGCGCCGTTGATCCGTTGCGTCCAGTTGAACGACGGCCCGCTGGTCCCCCTCGATCCCGACTACAAGACCGACTGCCTGCGGAACCGGCTCGCTCCTGGCGCGGGAGAGATGGACGTCGCCGGTCTCGTCGCTCAACTCATCGCGATGGGTGTCGACGTGCCATGGACGCTCGAGGTGTGCCGGGACGACGCGGAACTGAGCCACGGACGTGGCCGAACTCACGCCCTGCGTTGCATCGCCGCCGCCCGCGCCGTCCTCGACGGGGCGCGCCGCACTCACGACTCGCCGCGGACCACCTGAAGGCCGCCGGGGTCGACGAGCGAGTCGTACAGCCGCAGGTTGTGGTTATGGGCGACGTGGTGCAGGCCGAACGCAGCCTGGATCGCGGTGTAGACGCCCATTGCGTCGAGGCTGTTGTTGACGCTCTGCTTGGCGAGCGTCAATCCGAAGCTGGGCCGGCGGGCGATGTGCTCCGCCAACGCCAGCGTCTCGCCCTCCAGTTCCGCGCGTCCCACGACGCGGTTGACCATTCCCCGTTGATACGCCTCCTGGGCAGTGACCGGACGGCCGGTGAAGAGCATCTCCTTCGCCAGCCGGGCACCGGCCTCGAAGGCGTGCGTGAAGTACTCGTGGCCATTGACCCCGAACGCCACGACCGGATCGGCGAACGTCGCATCCTCAGAGCACACGACGAGATCCATCGGCCAGACCAGCATCAGCCCACCGGCGATCACCTTGCCCTGCACCTGCGCGATCGTGGGCTTGGGAATGTTCCTCCATCGCCAGCAGAGTGCGACGTACATCTCGGCCTCGGTCGCCATGTAGCCCTCGGCGCCCTTCGCCCCGAAGCAGCACCACGTGCCGATCGGCTCGACGTCCGTCATGTCGGTGCCGGCCCGCAGGTCGTGTCCGGACGAGAAGTGGTTGCCGTCTGCGGCGAGGATGATCACGCGCACCGAGTCGTCGCGGGTCGCGCGGTCGAAGGCGGCGTTGAGCTCGCTCAGCATCCGGTAGTCCTGGGCGTTGGCCAACTGCGGCCGGGCCAGCACGATTCGCGCCACGCGGTCGGCCGGCTGTTCGTAGCGGATGTGCTCCCACGTCTCGTCCATGCCGCCGAGTCTCGCGCCCTCCCATGTCGCCGCTCGGGGGCCGGCGGCATCTCACCGGCATGACGAACACCGTTGACTCGATCCCCGTCCCCCGCGCGTTGCTGCGCGCGCTCTGCTTCGTGGGGTCGGCGGTGCTGGCCGTCGGCGCCTGCAGCGACGACGAGGTCGCCAGCGGAACGACGCTGGCGCCGATCAGCATCGACACGTCACCGGCGCCAACGGCGACGCCCAGCATGGCCGCTACGACCCAGCCGGTGGTCGCCACGGCCACTGCACCGGCGGTTACGGCCCCCTCGCCGGCCACGAGCGCGCCGCCGGAGCCGACCAGTCCGCCTGCCACCGAGCCGCTCGGCACCGAGCCGCCCGGCACCGAGCCGGCCGGCGAGTGCGAGGCGCCCGTCGGCCGCGACACGTTCAACGACGGCTTCCCCAACCGGATGTCGAGCATGGTCGGCAGCGACATTCGCACCGGCGCCCATCCGTGCTTCGAGCGAGTGGTGATCGAGCTCGCCGGGACGGGCGACATGCCGGGCGTGCGCGTCGAGTACGTGGACGATCCGGTCCAGCTCAGCCCGAGCGACCAGACTGTCGACATCGACGGTGATGCGACGCTCGTGATCTCGGTGGCCGCATGGATGCCGTCGATGGAGGGCGACGGGTATGCGGGCCCCACCGACTTCACCCCGACCAACGTCTCGCACATACGCCAAATACGTCAGATGGAGAACTTCGAAGGCATGACAGCGTGGGCCATCGGCCTCGACAGCGAGCACGACTTCGAGGTTGCGTTCTTCGACTCCCCGGCCCGCGTCGTGGTCGATATCGCCACCGAGTAATCGTGGAGACGACGCCGCGCGAGACCACTGACCTTGCGGCGTCGATCGCAGACCTGCTCACCGGCGCGCTAGCACGCCAGCCCCGGATCGGAGCACTGACCCGCCTGTCGGGAGGCGCCTCACGAGAGACGTGGTCGTTCGGCGCCGAGATCGACGGTGCCACCCGTGCTCTGATCCTGCGGCGCGACCCGCCGGGGCGCCCGAGCGAGCCAGGCGCGATGGATCTCGAAGCGCGCTTGCTGAGAGCCTGCCGTGCCGCCGGCCTCGCAGTGCCGGACCTGGTGGCCGTCGACGACGGCACCTTGCTGGGCACCCCGGGAATCGTCATGTCGCGCGTCGCCGGCGAGACGCTCGCGCGGCGTATCCAGCGCGACCAGCAGTTCGCAGGCGCACGCACGGTGTTGGCGCGGCAGTGCGGCGAGTTCGTCGCCGGCCTTCAGCGCATCCCGATCGACGAGGTGCCGGGTCTGCCCGACCTCGACGCGCTCGACCACTACCGCCAACGCTGGCGCGAGCTGAACGGCGTCAGTCCGACGTTCGAGCTGGCGCTGAGATGGCTCGACCAGCACCGGCCGGCGGCCGGCCACCCAGTGATCGTGCACGGCGACTTCCGGTTGGGCAACTTCGTCGTCGCCGATGACGGGCTTGCCGCAGTGCTCGACTGGGAGCTTGCCCACGTCGGCGATCCGCTCGAGGATCTCGCCTGGCTGTGCATCAAGGCGTGGCGGTTCCGCGCGCGATTGCCGGTCGGTGGCGTTGGCCGATTCGAGGAGCTGGTTGGCGGCTACCAGGCAGAGGGAGGACAGGTCGTCGAGCCCGACGCGTTCCGATGGTGGCTCGTGTTCAACTCGCTCAAGTGGGGTGTGATCTGCGAGTGGCAGGCCGCTGCCCACCTCACCGGCGCGCAGCGCTCGGTCGAGCTCGCCGCCATCGGCCGCCGCGTCGCCGAGCAGGAGTGGGATCTGCTCGAGCTGCTCGATCCCGAGGCATGCCGTCGTGCGCTCGAGCGCGCCCAGTCGCGTGGATTCGACGTCGCACCACCGGAGGACGTGGGCGTCTACGGCCGTCCGACCGCGACGGAACTGCTGGAAGCGGCGCGTGAGTTCGTGACCGACGAGGTGATGCCGGCAACTCGCGAGTCGGGCGCCGTGCAGTTCCACAGCCGGGTCGCTGCCCACGTGCTGGCGATGGTCGCGCGGCAAGTTCGTCTTGCTCCCGGTCAATCCGTCCGGCATCGCGCCGCACTCGATGCGCTAGGCGTGGCCGACATCGGAGAACTGGCTGGTGCCGTCCGGGTCGGCGCGTGGGACGATCGGGGCCTCGAGCTCCAGTCGGTACTGGCAGCTGTGGCGCGCGACAAGCTGGCGATCGCCGAGCCGCGCCACTTGACGATTCCATCCGCCGCAGGAGAGTTCCCGTGAACTTCGACATCCCACCCGAGCTGCTTGCGTACCTGACCGCGCTCGACGAGTTCATCGAGCGCGAGATCAAGCCGCTGGAGGAGGCCGACGACAACATTCGCTTCTTCGATCATCGGCGCGAGCACGCCCGCACCGACTGGGACCGCGGCGGGTTGCCACGGCCGGAGTGGGAGGCGCTGCTGCGCGAGGCGAGACGCCGTGCCGACGCCGCCGGGCACTACCGCTACCCGTTCCCTGCCGAGTACGGCGGGCGCGATGGCACGAACCTCGGCATGGCGATCATCCGCGAGCACCTCGCCCGCAAGGGTCTCGGTCTCCACAACGACCTGCAGAACGAGCACTCCGTGGTGGGCAACAACGTCGGCCTGCTGTTGATGCTGCGCTACGGATCCGACGAGCAGAAGTCGGCATGGGCCGAGGGCCTCGCCACCGGCGACCGCGGTTTCGCGTTCGGCATCACCGAGCCCGACCACGGATCGGACGCGACCCACATGGAAACACACGCCATCCGCGACGGCGACGAGTGGGTCATCAACGGCGAGAAGACGTGGAACACGGGCGTCCATGCCGCCCAGGCGGACATGATCTTCGCCCGCACGAGTGGAAGTGCGGGCGACGGCGACGGCATCACCGCCTTCCTCGTGCCCACCGAGTCCGACGGGTTCGTCGTCGAGGAGTTCCTGTGGACCTTCAACATGCCCACCGATCACGCGCGCATCACGCTGCGCGACGTTCGGGTGCCGGCGTCTTCCGTGTTCGGCGGCGAGGGGCGAGGGCTTCAGGTCGTGCAACACTTCTTCAACGAGAACCGGATCAGGCAGGCGGCGTCGAGCCTCGGTGCCGCGCAGTACTGCATCGACCGCGCCGTGGAGTACGCCAAGCACCGCAAGCCGTTCGGCAAACCGCTGGCCTCGAATCAGGCGATCCAGTTCCCGCTCGTGGAACTGCAGACCCAATGCGAGATGTTGCGCGCGCTCGTCCACAAGACGGCGTGGATGATGGACCAGTACGGAGCGTTCTCGGTGTCCGACAAGGTGTCGATGTGCAACTACTGGGCCAACCGTCTCTGTTGCGAGGCGGCTGATCGCGCGATGCAGGTGTTCGGTGGGCGCGGGTACAGCCGCCACGAGCCGTTCGAGCACATCTATCGCCACCATCGCCGCTACCGAATCACCGAGGGCTCGGAGGAGATCCAGATGCGACGCGTCGCCGGCTACATGTTCGGCTTCATGTCGCAGCGGGCGCCGAAGGGCGTCACGACCAACGACTGAGCATTGCTCGAGCCATCGGGGCCGCGTCACGGCAACGACGCATGTCACAACCAGCGCGCTGGACGTCGGTCGCACTCGTCATTTAAGTTCCGTCGTTAAGTTCGCTTGTTGAACTCACTGATCGGGAGGGACACGGATGACCGACACCAGCAGCGATTGGCATCCCACGGCGTGCGTGCTGTGCTCGGTCAACTGCGGGCTCGAGGTACGGGTCGACGACCGCTCGATCACCCGCGTGCGCGGTGACAAAGCACATCCCGGTTCACAGGGCTACACCTGCGAGAAGGGCTTGCGAATCGACTACTACCAGAGTGACCCGCAGCGGCTCACCTCGCCACTGCGCCGCCGCGACGACGGCACGTTCGAGGCGATCGACTGGGACACGGCGATCGCCGAGGTGGCGGCCCGCTTCGCCGACGTCGTTGCGGAGCACGGTGGCGACAAGATCTTCTATTACGGCGGCGGCGGGCAGGGCAACCACCTCGGCGGCGCCTACGGCGCGTCGACCAGGTCGGCCCTGGGTATCCGCTACTCGTCGAACGCGCTCGCTCAGGAGAAGACCGGCGAGTTCTGGGTCGACGGTCAGCTGTTCGGCCGCTCCCGCTGCCACACCGCGGGCGACTACGAACATGCCCAGGTCGCCGTGTTCTGGGGCAAGAACCCGTGGCAGTCGCACGGCTTCCCGCAGGCCCGCCGGATTCTCAAGGAGATCGCCAACGATCCGACCCGCACGCTGATCGTCGTCGACCCGCGGCGCACGGAGTCGGCCGACCTCGCCGACATCCACCTCCGCCCACGGCCGGGTGGCGACGCCGACCTGCTGTCGGCGCTGCTGGCTGTGCTCGTTGAGGAGCAGATGCTCGCCGAGCACTGGCTGGCAGAGCACGCCAACGGGCTCGAAGAGGTGCTGGCACATCTGCGCCGGATCGACATCGCCGCCGCCTGCGGCCGCGCTGGCGTCGGCGAGGAGCAGGTGCGCCATGTTGCCCGCGTGATCGGTCGTGCAACCGGTGGCGTGTCGATCTTCGAGGACCTCGGCATCCAGATGGCGCCGCACTCGACGCTCAACAGCTACCTCGAGAAGCTGATCGTGCTGCTCACCGGCAACTTCGGCGTCCCTGGCGGCATGAACCTGCACTCGCGGGTGGCATCGCTGGGCGGCGGCGGGGGCGGCACGCGGCCTAACGACGCCGAGCCGGTCACGCCCGTCACGGGGCATCGGCTCGTGACCGGGCTCGTGCCGTGCAACGTGATCCCAGACGAGATCCTCAGCAACCA
>DASQTR010000539.1:0-7145 GCA_035641795.1 Ilumatobacter sp. | reverse complement strand
ACGGCGCGCAGAGCGAGATGAACTACTCACACCTGAGCGCCTACTCGCCAACCGCCTGGCGAGCGGAGACATCGACCCCGACGAGTACAAGCGGCTGCGAGACGCACTCGAGCGCACTCGCAGCACCGTCCGAGCATAAGGAGACTTCCCATGGCGAACGACACCACCACGCCAGCCGCGTGGATCAGCGTCCCCTCCGCCGAGGGGCTGCCTGCCGACGTCGCCGACGAGATCGGCCCGATAGCCGAGCGCATCGGCTTCGTCCCCAACGTCGCCCGCTTGCTGGCCGTCACCCCCAGCCATTTCGTCGGATGGTGGAAGTATTTCGATGACCTGATGCGAGGACCCTCGGGGCTCACCAAGACCCAACGCGAAATGATCGCCGTCGTCATCTCGGCCGAAGCCCACTGCCCGTACTGCGAGACGGCCCATGCCGCCGCGTTGCGGCTACGGACCAAGGACGCCGCCCTCGTCGACCGGCTCGCCGTCAACTATCGCCATGTCGACGTGGCCGCACGCGATCGAGCGATGCTCGACTTCGCCGTCAAGCTCACCAACACACCCGAGGAATGCGGACAATCCGACCTCGCGCAGCTGCGCGAGGTCGGCTACAGCGACGAAGACATCCTGCACCTCATCGAGGTAACCGCCATCTTCAACTGCAACGTACGACTCGCCACCGCGACAGGCCTGTTCCCCAACCCCGAATACCACGAGCTCGGACGACGCCCAACCCCAGACGACACATCGCGTTGACGTACATCGCCTGGGGCGCGAAGCGGTCCATGCCGACGTCTGGCCGAACGTCGCCGACCTTCGCGCCGACCAGATCAGACGGTACGGCGTGCCGCTTATGGCGTAATCGATTGCTCACGTCGAACGCCGACATTCGAGGCGCGCCGTCGCCCGCGGACATCTCGATTTACAGGCGTTCGTACGTGAGGTGCACGGCGTTCTGCGATGGGCGAACGTCGCGTTGTCGGTACATCCGGCGCGTGCCTCTCTTGAACAGCGGTGTGCCGCCACCGAGCACCATCGGGGCGAGGTGCAGGCGCAGCTCGTCGACGAGGCCTTGTTCGAGCGCTTGGCCGATGACGTCGCCTCCGCCCATGATCACGACGTCACCATGGGTCACGGCGATCGCGCCTGGTCGATCGCGGTGACCAGATCGCTGACGAAGGTGAAAGCGCATCCCCAGTTCGCGTTCCAGCCGAACGTCCACCGGTGCCGTGTGGGTGACGACGAAGAACGGGGGTGTCCCCGTCTGGTCGGCGCCGTAGCCCATGTCCTCGTTCCAACCATCGGTCGCGTTGACGGTCTCGAACAAGCGCCGCCCCATGATCACCGCACCGCTTGCCGCTGTCGACTGTTCGAGGATGTCGGTGTCGACCGCGTCTTGCTGCATGACCCAGGTGTGGAGCTCCGGTGCATCGCCGAGCCTGTGCTGTTCATCGGCACCCTCCCCGGTCACGAACCCATCGAGCGACATGGAGATGTCGGCGATCACCTTCGGCATGGAGGACTCCTCTCGGCGACGGTCAATGGTGCAGACGTTCGCATGCCTCCCGACTCATCGCGGAAGAGCAAGCGCACAGCGCCGATCGGAAAGGGACGTTCTCGACGATCGTTCTGGCGCGCCAGGTCACCGCTCAGCCGTCGGTGACCCACACGCCGAATCGGTCTCGCCAGACGCGGGATGCCCGGCTCGATGAGCGATTGCGTAGTCAGTGCGTCACTTCGGTAGGATCAGTCAGCGGTGGTTGTGTCAAGTTCTAGTGAGCAGAATCCGCGGCTGCGGGCGCGTGCCGCGGTGCATGCTGCGCTCGGGGATCCCTATCGGCTTGCCATCGTCGAGGCGTTGGCCCGATCGGACCGCAGCCCCTCCGAGCTTGCCGATCACCTCGGGATCCAGTCGAACCTGCTGGCCCACCACGTGAAGGTTCTCGAAGACGTGCGCCTGGTCGAACGGGTCGTGTCCGGCGGTGACCGCCGCCGCCGCTATCTCCGGCTGCGAGCCACCGAGATCCAGCCGTTCGTTGTCCCCGAGCCGTACCACGCGTGCAACGTCGTGTTCGTGTGCACTCACAACTCGGCCCGCTCGCAACTCGCGGCGGCGCTGTGGAACCAGCGGCATGCGGTCCCCGCGGTCAGTGCCGGAACCCAACCCGCCGAGGGCGTGCATCCCCGAGCCGTGGAGGCCGGCGCTCGCGCCGGTTTGGACCTGCGCGCTGCACGGCCCCGCTCCATCGACGACCTGGACGTCGACCCGGACCTGGTGATCACGGTGTGCGACCGCGCCCACGAAGAGCTCGCGGCGTCGAGCGGGAACATCCTGCACTGGTCGGTTCCCGACCCGGCACGCGACGGACGGCGAACGGTCTTTGACGCCACCGTGCGCCGACTGACCGAGCGCATCGCCGTCCTCGCGCCGACCGTGTTCCCAGCATGTCGGCAGCGAACGCGGAGGGCGCGGTCGGCCCTGAGATCCCAGGTTTTCTCGGGCGGACTACCCATCGCGAACGGCGCGACCGTCGCTCGCTCGAACAAGGAGAAGCGCCATGCCCGACCTGGCTGACCTGACCGTGGAACAGCAAGTCGCCCTGCGCAGCGCTGCCCACAACCTGCACCGCGAGTTCGAAGGCATCTTCGCCACCGAGACCATCGAGCTGTTCTTGGCCAGCAGCTACGAGCAGTTCGCCAGTCAGGCCCGCATCCCCACCTACCTGGTCCTGTTCGCCGAGCGGTTCGCCCGCCAGCGGCTCAAGGCGCTCGCCAAGGTCGAGGGCAAGCACCGCGACGGGGTCCCGATCGTGCTGTTCCTGTGCACGCACAACGCCGGTCGCTCCCAGATGGCCCTCGGCTGGTTCAACTACCTCGCCAGCGGCCGGGCGATCGCCTGGTCCGGCGGCTCGGAACCCGGCATCGAGATCAACCCTGCCGCGGTCGAGGCCATGCGCGAGGTCGGCATCGACATCACCGAGGAATACCCCAAGCCGTGGACCGACGAGATCGTCCAGGCCGCCGACGTCGTCGTGACCATGGGCTGCGGCGACGCCTGTCCGTTGTTCCCGGGCAAGCGGTACGAGGACTGGGAGCTCGACGACCCCGCCGGCAAGACCATCGAGGCCGTCCGGCCCATCCGCGACGAGATCGAGCGTCGGGTCCGTGTACTCCTCGCCGAACTCGAGGTGCCCACCCCCGCGTAGGAGTCCGGGTCGGCTGCGGGTCGAATCCTTCCGCGCTGAACCGCGACGGAACGACGGTGCAGCGCGCACTTCTGGCGCGCAATATCGCTATGCCCGACAGGCGGCGTGGCGGCATATCGACATCAGCTCGGCGGCTCGCTTCGGGTCGCTACCCCGCGCCAGAACCGCGCTACTTCCTGTGTGCTTCGACGGCGACGTTTAGCTAACACCCGCCCGCTGGATCGTCAGCCTCGGCGGCAGGCGACGACCGCCACAGCCAGTGCAGCGCCGTCTTCGATGACGCCGCCAGTCCACGCCGGGTGCTGTCGGCTCCAATGCTGTCACCATCGGAAACCGGCGATGGCTCCGCCGAGGGCGCCGATCGCGCCGATCATCGCGGGGACTGCGCTGGGCGCTCGCACCGATCGAGCAACGATCAACGCTCCGCCGGCCCCTGTGGCAATTCGGCTGGCGAGGCCTGGCCATTCAAGCCGACTCGGGCAGTTCGGTAGTTGGTCCCACACCATCTCGCCAAGCATCCCGGCCACCGCTCCGATTAGGACCTGGTTGGATCGCTCGCTCCTGCGGTTGTCCAAGAGGATGGGCACTCCGACTCCGAAGCTTGCTCGGGCGCCGGCCGCGCTCCCGATCAGTAGTGCACGAGTTGCCACGTCGAGCGACCGGCTCCACGGCATGATGACTACTTCACAATCCCTGGATGAAGTCGACCGAGGTTGCGGCGCCTTCTGCCAGCCGCCGTCGAGCGAATGGTCCGTCGGCTATCGCGTCGCGGCGCTCGGTTGGCGCCGCCGACAATTGAATCCGACTCGATCGGCGCTGCGGCGACGTGGACCCGTGTCATGTAGTGCTCCTTGTCTTCCGTGCGATCTCTTCCACGCTCCCTGACCCGTCGCTTCATCCTTGGTCAGGGTCGTCCAGGGGGCGCGACCTCGCCGGGCGTGTCTGGGAGATGGAAGCCTCGCCTCGAGCCTGTCGCGGGGTGAGCAGGTTCGTCGCCTCGGAGGGTGACCGTCCGAGCCGCCGGTTGCCATGCGTCGAGTGTCGCGGAGTGCCGCAATTGCTCGAATCCCCCGGCCGCGTGGTTGATACCACGAGCGGTCCGTTCGCCAGAGTGGGCAAAGTCGGCCAGCAGCACGGCTACTGCTGCGCGCCCGACCGGACCGGCGCGGATACGAGGTACCCATCGCTGCCTGATCGACGCCGGTTCGCGTGCTCGTGTCAGCGGTGGAGGACGGCGCACAACGTTCCCTCGAGTGTGGGGTGTCGAAAATCAAAGCCGTCAGCGAGCAGGGTCTGCGGTGCCACGCGTTGACCGTCGAATAGCAGCGCATCCGCTCGTTCACGACCGAGTAGCAGGCGTGGCGCGAATCTCGGCACCGGTAGTGCGGACGGCCGCCGGAGCACGGAGCCAAGTGTGCTTGCGAACTCCCTGTTGGTTACTGGGTTGGGCGTCACCAAGTTGACCGCGGCCGAAACCGGGTTGTCGAGCAGGTACTCGATCGCGGCGACTTCGTCGTGCAGCGAGATCCAGCTCATCCACTGCTGCCCGTTGCCGATCCGCCCGCCCAGCCCAACCTTGAACAGTGGGAGCAGCTTGGGCAACGCCCCGCCGCGACCGCTCAGCACGATTCCGGTGCGGATCGTCACGACGCGGATGCCAGCAGCGGCGGCCGGAGCGGTGGCGGCTTCCCACGCCACGCAGATCTCGCTGAGGAAGCCCGATCCAGGGGAGGACGACTCGTCGACTACCTCGTCGCCGCGATCGCCGTAATAGCCGATCGCCGAGGCGCTGACCAGTGTGGTCGGCCCCCCTCCCCGTTGGACTGCCGTCGCCATCGACTCGGCGATCAGTTCGGTACCCACGGTGCGGCTCTCGACCAGCTCGCGTCGGTACTTGTCGGTCCACCTCCGATCGCCAATGCTGGCGCCGGCCAGGTGGACGACCGCATCGAGACTGGCCAGATCGCGCGGATCGAGGCGCCCCTCAGCGGGGTTCCACCCGATCTCGCCCGCGTCCGGTGCACGCCGCACAACCGGAAGGGCATCGTTACCGCGCTCGCACAGCCGAGTTCGAAGGGCAGTGCCGATCAGACCGGCGGCTCCGGTGATTCCGACGCGCATCCCGCGACCCTACGACGACCGACGACGTCGGCGACCCGCAACGCGTCCCTTCGACGTCACGCTCCCGGCGGTTCATCGTCGAGCCGCCGGCCGGCCGGCACTGGCGACGGCCGGGCGGCCCCGCGCTTGCGGGCGATGTCGGCGACGAAGCCCGCGGTCTCCTCGGCGACGTGGCACTTGAGGAACCACCCCGCGGCCATGAACATGCCGAGCACTCGGAGCACCGGGTGGAGGTCGACCTGCACGGTGCAGGTAAACTCTGACGAGGAGTCCGTCTTCGGTGTGGCCTTGAGCCACCACCGCACGGATCCTCGTACGGGGACGAGGTGGAACAGGTAGATCCTGCTCGCCTGCGAGTACATCTCCACGTCGCCGTGGCCTGCGCGGACGGGACGGTAGTGCTGGACGATCAGGTTCCCGCCGATCGACTCGACGTTGACCATGCCCCGGCCGTGTTCATCGTTGTACGTGCCTGCCCCATGGTGCCCACGAGCACACGCTCGGTAGTCCTCGTCGGAGAGCCCGAACAACCAGCCCTCTAGATCGACGTCCGCGGCCGGCACGTTCAACGCCGCTGTCGTGGTGCGTCGCATGCTCATGGCATCCCCACAAGGCGGTGGGCGCGGATCAGCCACGCGAACTTCTCGAGCGGGCCGAGACACCCGGTGATGGCGTCCTGGGTGACGGAGTCGCCATCGAACGTCTCCACTGCTGCTCGGAGGCGGCCACTGACACTACCGAGGACCGTGTTGAGTGCCCTTGCGACGCCGAGATCCGGAATCAGTCCGTCGGCGAAGGTCGGGAGGTTGGACGTCGCGACCGTCACCAGCCACCCGTCAGGGTGGAACCCCACGGCTCGCGCCCGCTCGGTGCGCAGTCGGTCCGCCGCCAATTCGAGTGTGTGCATGGTTGCTCCAGTTGCGGATCGAGTGACGGTGTGGGCTTCGTGAATGGCACGACGGGCACGACGTGTTCCGCCCGGCGGTGAGCGCTCGGTCGGCTGCGCCCGCGCTGGCTAGCTCAAGATCTGCGGCGCGACCGCCTCCTTGAGTCCTTCCGAGGCTTGGATGTCGAGCGCCCGCGCAACCTCCTGGGAGTCCTCGAACACGTCGAGCGCGTGGATCTTCCCCCACTTCAACGTGATGAGGTGAACGGCGTGCTGCGTGTACGGCCCGCCGTCCAGCAGCGTCGCGCTGCCGTCCCACTGGACGACAACCGTGGTGTTCCACGGCCAGCCCTTCACCCAGATTCGGTTGATCCTCAGGTTGAGGCTCGGCAGCACACGACCCAGGCGCTGGAACCACAGCCGCAACGTGTCGCGGTCGTGACGCTCGCCGCCGATTGCATGTGCGCCGAGGAAGCGGTGATGGACGTTGGGTGCGATCGAGGCAAGGAGTTCGTCCCAGCGCTGGTTGTTGACGTTGTCGAAGCTCTGCCGGATCTTGCTCTTGACGATCAGGCTGTAGATCATGGTGTCGTTCTCCTCGATTCCTGCGGCCCGAAGTCCGGGCGACCTACTTGATGAAGCAGCGCCGCCTCAGCATCCAACGGGCACGGTCGGGATCGAATCCCTCGACCGCGTAGTCCGCGACGACGAGGCTGGCTTGCGTATCGTCTCGACGCTCTGCACGGCGCCGAGCGCTGCGATGTGCCTTTGCGCGAGCGGTGGGCGCCACGGCGCCGACGTCGTGCCAACAAGCAGCCCATGGATGCGCAAGGCGATCAGTGACCCATAAGGTCGAGATCGCCTCGGTCCTCGCGTCTCAGCGCGGACGTGTGGTTCTCCGACGCCGACGCCGTCCGGCTGCGCCGCCGCAA
>DASQTR010000538.1:0-2223 GCA_035641795.1 Ilumatobacter sp. | reverse complement strand
GCTACCCAGCCTCTTCGATACCCATCCGGGCACCGAGGTGATGGAGCGGGAGGTGTTCGACATGTTCGGCATCGCCTTTGACGGCCACCCCGACCCGAGCCGGATCCTCATGCCGGAGGACTGGATCGGGCACCCGCTCCGCAAGGACTACGACATCGGCGAGATCCCGGTCCAGTTCAAGGGAGCCCCGGCGTGACGACCGACGTGACGCGCGACGTGGCAGGGGAAGCGCCAGCGACGAGCCAAGTGCGGCGCGAGGGGAACCGAAGGGCCGGCGAGCACGCCTACAGCCAGGGTCCGCAGGAGATGCACCCGCGCTCGCAGGTTCCGGCGCGCCAGCTGATGCGTGAGATCGGCGCCGTGCTCCGCATGAGCGAGGCGGAAGCGGCAGCCCTCCCGGAGATTCCTGCCGACCCCGACGAAGAGCAGACCATGATCATCAACATGGGTCCCCAGCATCCGTCGACCCACGGTGTGCTGCGGTTGATGCTCGAACTCCAGGGCGAGACCGTGCTGCGTTGCAAGCCGATCATCGGCTACCTGCACACCGGCATGGAGAAGACCGGCGAGAAGCTGACGTTCATGCAGGGGCCCACGAACGTGACCCGCATGGACTACGTCAGCCCGATCGCCAATGAGCTCGTGTTCTCGATGGCGACGGAGCGACTGCTGGGGATCGAGGACGACATTCCCGAGCGGGCGGTGTGGATCCGCATGCTGATGGCCGAGCTGAGCCGCATGGCGAGTCATCTGCTGTTCCTCGCGACCAACGGCATGGACCTCGGCGCGGTCTCGATGATGATCTACGGATGGCGCGAGCGGGAAGAGGTGCTGCGCTTCATGCAGACCGTGACCGGGCTGCGCATGAACCACAACTACGTCCGCCCCGGCGGCGTCGCCGTCGACCTGCCGCCCGGATGGCGCGACGGCGTGCTGCGCCTGCTCGACCTCATCCCGGAGCGGCTCGAGGAGTACGACACGCTGATGACCGGCCAGCCGATCTGGCGCGAGCGATTGCAGGGCGTGGGCGTGGTGACGCCGCAGGAGGCATTGGCGCTCGGCGTCACGGGACCGATCCTGCGCTCGACAGGTGTCCCCTGGGATCTCCGTCGTGACATGCCGTATCTCCGGTACGAGGAGATGGAATTCGACGTGATCGTCGGGACGTACGGCGACTCGTTCGACCGCTACGCGATTCGTCTCAATGAGGTGCGCGAGTCGATGCGGATCGTGCGCCAGATCCTCGACCGGATGCCGAAGGGCGACTACCGCATCCAGGACAAGAAGATCACGCCGCCGCCGCGGGGGCGCATCGACGAGTCGATGGAGGCGCTGATCCACCACTTCAAGATCTTCACCGAAGGCTTCAAGGTTCCCGAAGGTGAGGTGTACGTCGCGATCGAGAGCCCGCGCGGCGAGATCGGGTGCTACATCGCCTCCGACGGCTCGGCCAAGCCGTACAGGATGCACGTCCGTGCCCCGTCGTTCGTCAACATCCAGTGCCTCCCGCACATGATGCGGGGCGGTCTCGTGGCCGACGCGGTCGCCGTGATCTCTTCCGTCGACCCCGTCTTGGGCGAGGTGGATCGCTGATGTCGCGCCTTTCCGATGCCAACGTCGCCGTGGCACGCGACATCATCGCCCGCTACCCGCGCCGTAAGTCGGCGATGATCCCGTTGCTACACCTCTCGCAGGAGCAGAACGGCTTCACCACCCAGGAAGCCATGCGCCACATCGCCGAGTTGCTCGACGTCACGCCCGCCGAGGTGTACGGCACGGCGACGTTCTACGAGATGTTCCGGTTCCAGCCGACCGGGCGCTACCTCATCAACATCTGCGGCACGATGTCGTGCGCGCTGCTGGGTGCGGACGAGTTGATGCACCACGCCGAGGAGGTGCTCGGGATCAAGGCCGCCAGCACCACGCCCGACGGCATGTTCACGCTGCAGCATGCCGAATGCCAGGCGGCCTGCACCGAGGCCCCCGCGTTGCAGGTGAACTACCGGCACCGCTATCGCGTCACGAACGCCGACTTCGACCAACTCGTCGACGATCTGCGCGCTGGCCGGCTGGAGAACGAGATCCCGCCGCACGGCACGCTCGGCCGCAACCGCCACCACATCCCTGCCGACAGAGCGGTGGGTGCCGTGTCACCCGATGACGTCACGACGCCTCCCGAGTGGATCCAGACCGCGGCGACATGAGCACACCGTCTCCGTATCC
>DASQTR010000537.1:0-2124 GCA_035641795.1 Ilumatobacter sp. | reverse complement strand
GTCGGTGAACTGCGCGTTCGTGCGTCTGTCCACGAGCGTGGGCCTCGAAAAGGTCATCGACATGGCCCAGAAGCTCGGCATGCGGTCAGTCGTCCCCGGTCGTCAGCCGGTCAACGAATGGCGCGTCCTCACCTTTACGCTCGGTGTTATCTCGGTGACGCCGCTCGAGATGGCGAACATCACGGCGACGATCGCCGGGGACGGCGTCCACCATGACCCGATCTTCGTCTCCAAGGTCGTGGAGCCCGACGGCAGGGTGCTCTTCGACGAGGCCGGCCGTCCCGGCACGCGCGTGCTCGACCCGGACGTCGCCCACTGCGCGGTGAGCATCCTCCACGGCCCGATCGACGATCCCAAGGGGACGGCATCGGGCAAGGGGATCCCGGGACACGACGCGTTCGGGAAGACGGGCACCAACGACCGGAAGGTCAGCTCGGCATTCCTCGGCGGGACGTCCAACCTCGTCACCGACGTGTGGCACGGCATGCCCGACCAGGACGTCCCCGGCGCCGGTTTCGGTGCCGACGTTCCGAACGGCATCTGGCGCGCCTTCATGATCCCGGCACTCCGGGGGACCGCCGACACTCCCTTCCCGGCCCCGGGACCGGCCTGCAGCGCGCCGGGCAAGTTCGTCGACCCGGTGCAGGGCCGCACGACCGACGTCGCACCTCCGGCCCCGCCTGACACGGGCCCACCGCCGCCCGCGCCCGCGCCCAACCCGCGCGGCGGCGATAGACCTGGCAAAGGCCGCGGTGGTGGCCGGGGCGGTGACTGAGACGACCGTTCGGGTTCATGCGGCAGCTGGCGCCGAAGGGAGTCGCGTGACCGAAAAGCGTCAATCGGTTCGACGAATCGGCATTACCGGCGGCTCGGGATTCGTCGGATCCTGCGTGGCTGGTCGGATGATCGCCGCCGGCCACGACGTGGTCGTGCTCGATATGCGTCCCCCGGAGCGGACGGACGTCGTACACCGGTACGTCGACGTGTTGGATCTCGGTGCGGTGGTCCCGGCGACGCGTGATCTCGACACGGTGTTCCACCTTGCGGGGATGTCCGACGCCAGCGATGCCCTGGCGCGTCCGGTGTCGGCCGTCCAGGTGAACGTCGCCGGCACCGCCAATGTCTTCGAGGCCAGCCGGCGCAACGGTGTGCGGCGGACGGTGCTGGCCAGCACGGCGTGGGTGTACGCGGGCGCGCACGGCGACGCGCCGATCGACGAGGAGGCTCCGTTTCACCTCCCGAGCGCGGGGCACATCTACACGTCGTCGAAGATCACCGAAGAGCTCATCGCCCACAACTACTGCGAGCTCTACGGCACCCCGTTCACGATCTTGCGTTATGGCGACGTGTACGGACCGAGCATGTCGGAGAACTTCGTGATCCCGCGGTTCGTGCGCCAGGCGCTCGAGGGCAAGACGAACACGGTCAATGGTGACGGCTCGCAGTTCCGCAACTACGTCTACGTCGACGACCTCGCCGAGGCTCACCTTGCCGCGATGTCCGACAACGCCGAGAACGAGGTGTTCAACCTCAGGGGGCCCGAGCCCATCACCGTCCGGCGGATCGCCGAAGAGGTCCGGGACCTGCTCGGAGCCCCGTTCACGGTCGAGGGCGGTCCGCTCAGCGCCGGCGACTACTTAGGCCGGGTCATCTCGGGCGAGAAGGCGAAACGCGTGCTGCAGTGGGAATCCGAGACACCGTTCGCCGACGGGCTCCGCCGCTACGTCGACTGGTACATGGAGACGGCCTCGCTCGCCGGGCGCCCCGGCGCCGGCAACCCCGATCCGACGCGCTGAATCCCATCGATGAGCTCGAGGTCGGCGCCTTCCGGGAGCGGCACCACGCGACGGTAGGGTCGCCGTGTCGGCGAGGGAGACGAGGTGGCGATGAGGTACACGAACCTTGGACGCACCGGTCTCAGGGTGTCGAGGGTGTGCCTCGGCATGATGAGCTTCGGGAACGACAGCGACCGTCCGTGGGTCCTCGACGAGGCCGCGGCCGAGCCGATCGTCAAGGCGGCCGTGGACGGCGGCATCACGTTCTTCGACACCGCCGATACCTACTCGCGCGGCGCCAGCGAGGTGGCGACGGGGCATCTCGTTGGAAAGCTGCTGAGCCGCGATG
>DASQTR010000536.1:0-10072 GCA_035641795.1 Ilumatobacter sp. | reverse complement strand
CCCCCGGCACGGTCGTCGTCGTGGTGGTCGTCGTCGTTGTGGTGGTCGTCGTCGTTGTGGTGGTGGTGGTCGTAGTGGTCGTGGTGGGCGCCACGATCTCGGGTACGTCGGCGACGACGACGAACTCGAAATGTGCTGCCGAGCCGTGGACGACTGCAAACGTTTGCGCGCGAAGCGCCAAGCCCGCGGGCGGCGCGTCGCCCGTGTCCTGAGAGCGCGCCGGCTGGCCGCTCGCGGTGGACACCAACACTGCGGCGACGGCGGCGGCCGCCACGACAACCGCCTTCGACAGACGCGATCTATTCACAGGTGCGCCCGCTCGTGCGACCGGCGGCCGACGCGATCGCAGGTTCGCTGCGCGCGCTCATGTGGCGATGTCGCGGGCGGCGATCGTGAGTCGCGCGTCCAGCCGTTCGAAGCCGAGGTCCTCGTACAGCGCCAGGGCAGGTTCGTTGTCCACACCCGTGTTGACGTACGCCGCCGTGAGACGGCGGCCGCGCATCCAACTCAACGCATCGACGGTGAGCGCACGCGCGACGCCGCGCCGACGGTGCTCGCTGCGAACCGCCACACGTTGCACGTAGCCCGAGTTCCCACCCCACCCGGAAATCGCGAAGCCGACCATCTGCCGCCCGTCACGCACCATGCGAGCCCGGTGGTGGGGCGTCGCGACGCGGATGTCGGCAATGCTCGCGGCGTCGTTGCCCCACGTCGTGCCGAACGCATCCTGGTCGACCTCCGCGGCGCCGGTGTGATGCCATGCGCGGAGCCGCCGCGTCCTGTGAGTCGGCGACGCCGACAGCTCGGCGATACGAGCACACGCGTCGTCGTCGAGCCGCAGACGTAGCAGGTGGAGGGTGTCGATTGGTTCGAACCCATGCGCGCTTGCGATCTCGGCGGCACGTGGGAGCAGCGCCGACGTGCGCAGCGTCCGCACGCCCGCGGCGCGAGCCCCGGCGACGGCAGCCTCGAGCTCGGCGCCCGCGGGGACGGCGGTGTGGTCGACGAAGACCAGCAGCATCGCGGTCGGGTCGTTCGGCCAAGGGCGCAGCTCCCACGTCGATCCGAGACGCGCCGGCGCCGCGTTCGGGGTGCGCAAGACCTCGCTCATCGGATGCGCCGTCGTCGGGTGTGTGACGGGCGAGGCATGTCGCCGAAGGTGCACCGGCGGGCAACGATCAGGATGTCGTCAGGTCGCTCGCTGCGCTCGCTCACCGGTGCCAGACGGTAGCTGTCGGGGCTGTTCATCGCAGGGTGCGAGCGGCGAGACGTTGAAGTCACGCGGCGGGAGCGAGACGCTGGACCGTGAAGCGCACCGTGGCGGCAGGTGTCGTCGCAGCCGCCCGCGTCGCCATGCGCGCGGGTTCCGAGCTGGGTGATGCGACGCATCAATGTCACACGGGCCTGACACGTGCCCATCGTTAGCCTGGGCGGGCCATGATCCCGGACCGGTTCGCGCCCGTGCTGAGCGAGGTTGCGCCGCTCGCCGAACGGTTCGCTTCTCGCGGCTATCGGCTGTACCTCGTCGGCGGCAGTGTCCGTGAGCTGCTGCTCGGCGCCGCGGGCGGCGACCACGATCTCGACTTCACCACCGATGCGCGGCCGGGGGAGATCAAGGCCTGTCTCGAGGGCTTCGCCGATGCGGTCTGGACCCAAGGTGAGCGGTTCGGAACGATCGGAGCCAAGCGCGGCGAGCGGATCTACGAGATCACGACGTTGCGGGCCGAGTCGTACACAGACGACTCGCGCAAGCCGCACGTGACATACACCGACGAGATCGACCTCGACCTGAGCCGCCGAGACTTCACGGTGAACGCGATGGCGCTCGAGGTGACGCAGGGCGCGGCACCGACGCTGGTCGACCCGTTCGGCGGCGCCGCCGACCTGATCGCGAAGGTGTTGCGCACACCGCTCGCCCCGGAGATCAGCTTCAGCGACGATCCACTGCGCATGTTGCGGGCGGCGCGCTTCATCGCCGGCTACGACCTGCAGCCGACCGACGACCTGGTGGAGGCGGCAACGCGACTCGCAGGGCGGCTCGCGATCGTGTCGAACGAGCGCATTCGCGACGAGCTCGACAAGCTGCTCACGCTCGACCATCCGGCGGCGGGCCTGTTCTTCGTCCACGAGACCGGCCTGGCCGAGCATTTTCTCCCCGAGTTGCCGGCGATGCGGTTGGAGCACGACCCGATCCATCGCCACAAGGACGTGCTGACACACACGATCGCCGTGGTGGAGAACGTGCGACCGCTGCACGAGCAGCCGCAGGCTCGCCCGCCGTTCGACTTCCGGCGCGTGCGATTGGCGGCGCTGTTCCACGACGTCGGCAAGCCGCGGACGCGCGGATACCAACCGGGGAAGGGCACCACCTTCCACCATCACGACGCGGTGGGTGCGCGCATGACGCGCAAGCGGATGGAGACGTTGCGCTATCCCAAGGACGACATCGACGCCGTCAGCGAGCTGGTCGCGCTGCACCTGCGGTTCCATACGTACCGCCTGGGGTGGAGCGACTCGGCGGTCCGCCGGTATGTGCGCGACGCCGGCGATCTGCTCAACGAGCTCAACGTGCTGACGCGCTGCGACTGCACGACCCGAAACGCCCGCAAGGCCGCCGAACTGGCCAAGCGCATGGACGATCTCGAGCAGCGCATTGCCGAGCTCGCCGAAGCCGAGGAGCTGGCCGCGATCCGACCGGAACTCGACGGGGTCGCGGTGATGGAGCTGCTCGGCATCGGGCCGGGTCGCGCAGTGGGTGAGGCCCTGGCGTTCCTGCTCGAGATCCGCCTCGACGAGGGACCGATCGGCGAGGACGAGGCCAAGCGTCGCCTGCTCGCGTGGTGGTCGGCACGCCGCGAACCCACGTGACACCGCCTCGTTATCTGACTAACGTCAGAGAATGACCGGACGGCGAACGAGCCTGGATGATGTGGGCACGATGCGCGCGTTCAATCGCGCGGTGACGGAGCGGATCGGCGCTCTCGACGAGCACTATCTGGCGCGCGGCAGGCCGCTCGGCGCCAGCCGTCTGCTGTGGGAGATCGCCGCCGACGGGACCGACCTGCGCGCGTTGCGGGCGCGGCTCGCACTCGACTCCGGTTATCTGAGCCGCCTGCTGCGAGCGCTGGAACGCGACGGCCTGGTGACGGTCGGTCCGCTGGAGTCCGACAGGCGCGTGCGGGTCGCCCGCCGGACGCAGGCAGGCGATGCCGAGGTCGCGGAGCTCGACCGGCTCAGCGACGATCTCGCGCGCCGCCTGCTCGAGCCGCTCGACGAGCGCCAGCGATCGCGGTTGCTCGACGCGGTCGCGACGGTGGAACGACTGCTCACCGCAGGGATGGTGGAGATTGCGCCTGCCGACGCACGCAGCGATGAGGCGCGGTTCTGCGTCGACTCGTACTTCGCCGAACTCGACCGACGAATGGAGGGTGGTTTCGACGCCGCGCTGAGCCGGTACGCGGACATCGCCGAGTTCGTGGAGCCGGCGGGAATGGTGCTGCTGGCGCGGCTGCGGGGCGAGCCCGTCGGGTGCGGTGCGCTGCGGTTCGGCGACGACCGCGTCACCGAGATCAAACGTATGTGGCTCTCGAAAGGAGTGCGCGGCCTGGGCCTCGGGCGGCGGCTGCTCGCCGAGCTCGAACGCCACGCGGGCGAGCACGGGGCACGGCTCCTCCGGCTCGACACGAACCATGTGCTCGAAGAGGCGATCGCGCTGTACCGCGGCGCCGGCTACGTCGACGTGCCTGCCTTCAACGACGAGCGCCACGCCGACCACTGGTTCCAGAAGCGGCTCGCCTGACCGCAGGAACGGTCGCGTGATCGGCGGCCGGTCAGCGCGGTACCGGTGCGTCGAGATTTCTTCGGACGAGGGCCTCTCCGATGCGGACCAGCTCGTCGCGCACGGCGGTCGGCTCGACGACCTCGATGGCGTCGGCCCAACCGGCGAGTTGGCGGGCGATGGCGATGGTCGACCGGTCGCCGACCACCACGAGGTTGACGTCCTCCTGCTTGTCCGTCACGCGCGCATGGCGGCCCCATTGGCCGAGGAAGTACCACGTCAGATGTGCGGGCACGCGCACGGTCGCGGTGACGCTGGCCCGGTAGCGCTCGATCTCCTCGACGGCGTGCGACCACGCGTTTTGGAGGTCGAAGTCGGCCGGGCGGTCGAAGTGCTCACCCGTCAGGCGGGCGGCGACGACGCGGTCGACCCGGAAGGTGCGCAGTCCCGCCGTGGTACCGGCCATGAGATACCACGCGCCGCTCTTGTCGGCGAGGCCGAGCGGATGGACCAGGCGGGCCGAGGTCACACCACCACGATCTCGGTAGTCGAGCTCCACTGCCGCTCTGTCGATCACTGCTGCCTGGAGCAGCTCCAGCCCGGTCGGGCGCGGGCGGCGAACCGTGTCACCCCATCGTCGCGAGTCGATCACGACCGCGGCTGCTGCGGCGTCGGCCGAGTCGCGCATCGGCTCGGGCAACGCTCGAACGAGCTTTCGCAACGCCGACTTGACCGCGGGCGCGGCCGTGGTGGCCGGGCCGGCGAGCACGAACAGCGCTCGAGTTTCGTCGGCGGTGAGACCGCTCAGGTCGGTCCGCGCTCCGCCCAGAAGCTGCCAGCCACCGTTGCGGCCGGCCTGTGGATAGACGGGGATGCCGGCCGCGGACAGCGCCTCGAGGTCGCGCCGGGCGGTGGCCACCGACACCTCGAGCTCGCGCGCCAGGTCTGCTGCGGTGATCCGACCGCGGCGCTGCAGCACGAGCAGCGCGGCGACGAGGCGATCGGCTCTCACGCCGCGATCTTCTCACCGAAAGTGCGCACAGGATGAGCTGTTTGGGCACTGATGATCGTGACATGCCAGGACTTCCGGAGATGCACACCAACGAGCTCGAGCTGCTGCTCGCCTACATCGCCCAGCAGCGGGACGGCATCATCAATGCCACGCACGGGCTGACTGACGAGCAGGCGGCGAGCAAGCCGACGCAGAGCGACCTCAATCTGATCACCTTGATCCAGCACGTGATCGAGGTCGAGCGGGTCTGGATCACGCTGGCGACCGACGGCACATGGGAGAACGACTTCGAGCGCTACCAGTCAGCGTTCACGCTCAGCGACCGCACTCTTTCCGAGGTCGTCGCCCGCTATCGCGCGGTCGCTGCCGCCACCGAGATGTCGGTTCGCGACGCCGGCGATCTCGATCGCACGGTGCCCGTTCCGATTGGTGTTCCCTGGTTCCCGGACGATGTCGACGCGTGGAGCGTGCGATGGATCCTGCTGCACCTGTTGGAGGAGGTGGCGCGCCACGCCGGGCACGCCGACTTCCTCCGCGAGGCGGTCGACGGGGCGACGATGTATCAGCTGATGGCCACCGTCGAGGACTGGCCCGACTCGCCGTGGATGCAAAAGTGGCAACCAGCCACAGCCACCTGACCGGCCGCCGACGCGACGAGGCCACCGCGACCGCTGCGTCGGCGGGGTCGCGCTGGCCTCCCGCGTGGTCGTTGATCCACGGTCAGCTGACCGTGAACTCCTTCTGCATGCCCATGAAGGCGTGCGGGGTGCCGTCCGGTGCGGGCACAAAGCAGAGGACCCCGTAGTTGCCGGGTTCGACGTCGAACGTGATCGCCTCCTCGTCAGCTCCGCCGCCGGCAGCGAGGCCCGACTCCCACATGCCCGCGAGCTTCGAGTCGTCTTCGGCCTCCATCGCCTGCTCGAGGGTGACACCCTCCGTGAGCTTGACGATGAACATGAAGTGCGCCTCGTGGCCCTGGTTGTCGAGTACGAACGACGTGCGACCTGCCTCGACGGCGGGGACCTCGAAGGCGTAGTCGGTTGCGACGACGTCGACGCGCGCGGCGTCGTCCTCGATCTCTCGCGACGCGCTTCAGAAACCTGGCGACGACGAAAGCCTCGTCCCACGACGCGTGCTGGCGTAGCCTCGTTACGTGAACCTGGGCGCCGACCAGATGGTGGTCGTCATCGGCGTGGTTGCCGCAGTGGCGCTGGCCCTCAGCATGTGGAACCTGCGCCGCCAGGACGAGCGCATGCGACGCCGTGTCGCCGGCGTGGAAGCCGCCGAGTCGGAGGTGCGGCGCCTGCTCGACGAGCTACCCGAGGCAGTGCTGCTGGTCGACGCCGGTGGCGTCGTGTTGTCGACCAACGCCGCCGCGCTGGCGATGTTCGACCTCGCCAGGCGGGAGTTCGTCGACACTCACCTAGTCGACCAGGCGAGTGGAGAAGACCAGGCCCGCCTGGCCGCCGCGATCCAGCGCAGCTTCGGCGGTGCGGAGGTGGAGCCGTTGCAGATCCTCATGAACGGTGCCCGACATCGCAAGGTCGTCGTCGAGACGACGTTCCACATGCCGCGCCATCACGTGGACGACGAGCGGCGACTGGTCGTGCGGCTGCGCGACGTGTCAGAACGCGAGCAGCAATCGCGCGCGCTCGACCAGGCCCGCCGTCGCTTCCAGCAGGCGTTCCAGTCGGCACCGACCGGAATGGCGCTGGTGCGACTCGACGACGGACGGATCGTCGACGCCAACCAGTCGCTGGCGGAGATGCTGCGCCGCGACGTCGACGAGCTCGTCGGCTGCACGTTGCGCGAGTTCACCCATCCCGACGACGTGCGTGCCGCGCAACCGCACCGTGCGCGGCTCGAGCTCGGCATCGTCGACTCGTTCCGCATCGACCAGCGCTACCGCCGCCGCGACGGCGAATTCGTGTGGGCCCGAACGCGTGTGTCGTCGACCGAGGACGACGGTGTGATGCTGGCGATCACCCATATCGAGGACGTCACCGAGCAACGCCGGGCGGCGGAGCAGCTGCGATACGCGGCGCGCCACGACGAGCTCACAGGACTGCCCAACCGCTCGTACCTGATGCACCTTCTGCACGACCGGCTGGCAACGGCGGAGGTCGACGAGGTGGCAGTGCTCTTCGTCGATCTCGACCACTTCAAGACGATCAACGACAGCCTTGGGCACGAGATCGGCGACCAGCTGCTGCAGGTCGTATCCGAACGACTGCGATCGGTGCTCCGGGAACGCGACGTGCTCGCCCGCTTCGGCGGCGACGAGTTCATCATCGTCATGAAGGGCGAGCCGGTGGACGTGGCCGACCGCTTGCGCAAGGCCGTCCACATTCCGGTGGTGGTCGGGGACCACGAGCTGTTCGTGTCGGCCTCGATCGGCTACTCGAGCAACTACGAGCCGGGCATGTCGCCCAACGACCTCCTGCGCGATGCCGACGCGGCGATGTACCGCGCCAAGGCCCGCGGCCGCGACTGCGTCGAGGCATTCGAGGTCGGCGGTTACGAGACCGGCGTCCAGGCGCTGCGGACATCGGGCGAGCTGCGGCGCGGTCTCGAGCGCGGCGAAGTCGTGCCGTACTACCAGCCGATCGTCGAGCTCGCGTCGGGGCGCGTGATCGGCTACGAGGTGCTGGCGCGCTGGCTGCATCCCGACCGGGGACTGCTGCCGCCGAGCGACTTCCTCCCGCTCGCCGAGGAGACCGGTTTGCTGGTCGAACTGGGCTCGCGGATGTTGCGTGACTCGCTCGCGCAGCTTGCCCACTGGCGCGCCGCGGCATATCCGTTCGCCAACTGCGCGCTGTCGGTCAACGTCGGCACGCGCCAGCTCGTCGATCCATCGTTTTACGACATGGTCGTCGACGCCCTCTCCGAGACCGGGATCGAGTCCGATTCGCTCTGGCTCGAGATCACCGAGACGGCGCTGCTGTCCGACGTCAAGTCGGCCACGGTTGCGCTGCGCGATCTGCGCAGCCTGGGCCTGCATCTCTCGGTCGACGACTTCGGCACTGGGTACTCCTCGCTCACCTACTTGAAGCGGTTCCCGATCGAGGCGATCAAGATCGACAAGTCGTTCGTGGCCGGGCTGGGGATCGAGTCGGAGGACACGTCGATCGTCGAGGCCGTCGTTCGGCTCGGGCAGGCGTTGGGCCTCAGCGTGGTGGCGGAGGGCATCGAGTCGCCGCTCCAACTGTCGCGCCTGCGCGATCTCGGCTGCGATCGCGGGCAGGGTTACCTGTTCGGCCGCCCACGACCGTCCAACCTGATCGAACGCGAGCGCACCGGCGTCGAAGTCTGATCGACGCGAAGCCCGAACGACTCAGTCGCCCTCTTTGCGCGCTCTGAGGATGAGGGTGGTCGGGACGGGACTGATCTCGCTGACGCCGAGCTCGAGAATGTGGTCGACCCGGAAGTTGGCGCGGCTGAGGTGGATGAACCAGTCACCGATCGTGCGGCCGACGGTGCCGTACGGACTGACCTTGGAGCCGTACTGATCGCTCGTGTGCACGCCGGCAAACGGATGTGGCACCGAGATCACGAACGGATGGCTGGCCCGAAGCACGCGGTGGACCTGACGTAGCAACCGCCCGAGGTCGTCGACGTCGGCGAGCGTGTGCTCGGCGACCACCAACGAAGCGGAACCGCTCGTTGCGAAGCCGAGATCGGCGAGGTCGCTGACATGACACTCGACCGACACGTCGGCTTTGGCAGCCGCGCTGCGGATGTCGGCGATCGCATCCGGCGACGGATCGACGGCGATCGCCTTGGCACCGGCCAGGGCGAAGGCGATCGAGTTCTGGTCGCGGCTCACGCCCAGCTCGATCGCCCGCTTGCCCCCGCTGATGTCGCCGCACAGGCGCAACTCCCGGTCGTCGGGCACGTCCCGGCCGAACCGGATGGCGGTGGTCGTCACGCCGTCCAGTGTTGCGCATGGGTACCCTGGCGCAATGGGATTCACGGCCGACGCGCTGCGCGGCGGAACCGGGGACCGCCGCCGGAGCGGTGGGATCATCGACCACCGGCTGGCGCGCCGGATGCTGATCAATCAAGTGCGCCTGGGGCGCCTTCGCCGCGACGAAGTCTGTGACGCCCATCCCGAGTTGATCAGGGCGGCGACGAACGTCGGAACCGAGACCAAGACACTCTGTCCGATCTGTGAGGAGACGAACCTGCGGATCGTGACCTACGTGTTCGGCCATCGTCTGCCTGCGCACGGACGCTGCGTCAGCAGTGCCGACGAGCTGCAGCGCCTCGCCCGCCGCGACGGCTGCGAGACCACGGCTTACATGGTGGAAGCGTGCACGTTGTGCCGATGGCACCATCTGTTGCGCGTCTGGTCCATCTGACCGAACCGGGTTCGGAGAACCGAACCGACTCTCGAGTGGCACAGTTTCTCGATGGCCTCGCGACGCGACCTCCGCACCGACGGCGAGTTGCTCGCCGCTGTGCGCGATCGCGACCGTGGCGCGCTGAACGAGCTCTACCGGCGCCACGAGTCGTGGCTGAGCGTGCGTCTGGCGTACCGCTGCAACGACCGCGGGGCCGTGGAGGAGGCCGTGCAGGACACCTTCGTCAAGGTGTGGAACCTGGCGGGACGCTACGACGGGAGCGGGGAGGTGGCGGCTTGGATCTGGGGAGTCGGGATCCGCACGCTGCTGCACCGCATGCGGCCGCGCAAGTCGTTGCTCGACCGGCTGTCGTCGATGCGGCCCACACACGCGCCGATCGACTTCACGTCGGCGGAGGACCAGGTACTGATCGCGGTCCAGCACGGCGATGTCGGCGGTGCCCTCGGGTCGCTTTCGCCCGAGCTGCGCGCAGTCGTCCAGGCCACGGTGCTCGACGGGCTGACGTGCGAGGAGGCTGGACGGATGCTGGACATCCCGACGGGAACGGTGAAGACACGGATGATGCGGGCGAAGCGGGAGCTCAGGGAGGCATTGCTGTGATCCGACACGAATGGCACATCGACGACGACGACCTCGTCGCCTATGCAGAAGGTCGCACCGGGGCGGTGATGCTGGCCTCGGTCGAGGCCCACCTGATCGCCTGCGAGCGGTGCCGCTCGGCACTCAGCGTGCAGGTCCACGCCGGCGAGACGCACGTCGACCACGTCTGGGCCCGGATCGCCGAGCGCGTCGATCGGGGCAACCGCCTCTTCTCCTGGTCGTCCCGTCTGCTGATGGTGTCGCTCTCGAGCCCACCGCTGGCGCTCGTGACCGCGCTACTGGCGGGCATGTTGATCGGGTTTGTGTGCGTCGCGCGCC
>DASQTR010000535.1:0-6082 GCA_035641795.1 Ilumatobacter sp. | reverse complement strand
CGTTCGTAGAAACAACGGCATCGGCGCCACCCCGTCGAAAGCACTCGGACTCGAGCCGCCGAGATGACACGCACTTCGATCACAGACAACGAGGGCCGCACATGAACCATCCCAAGCGATCACCGGGTGAAGGCACCGCAGGAATCCGCCGTTCGGGCGTCGCGCTGGCCGCCGTGGCGATCGTCATCGGTCTGATCACACCCGGAGCCGTCGCGTCGAACGCCGGCGCCATCGGCCCGGTCCTCGCTGACAGTTTCAGTCGTCCCGACAACTGGCAGCTCGGCTCGACCGAGACCGGTCAGCCATGGCAAGTGTGGTCCGGCACCGCGACAGTGTCCGGTCAGATGGTCGCGGCGAGCGTGCCCGGCTACACGCTCGCGGTCGCCGACAGTGGGATCTCAACGGGAGTCGTCGCGGTGTCCGTTCCGGTTGTGTCCGACGAGTTCTGGATGATTCTTCGGGCGACGAACACCGGTAACTACTGGCGCTTCGGCCGGTGGCAGGGTGGCGCGTATCAACTTCAGCAGATTGCCGGATGGGCGCTGGGAACGCCCGCCGTCACCACGCTGGCATCGATCAACGCGGCCGCCGGCGATCGGCTCGAGTGCCGGCTCTCGAGCGGTGTCACATGCAGCGTCAACGGTGCCGACGTCGCCACGACCGCCGATCCGTTCAACGGGTCGGCGTCGTTCGTCGGGTTTGCTGCCTACGACCCGTCGGCCGCTCCGGCGGTGCGATTCGACGACGTCCACGCCGCTGCGGCGTCCGCTGCGCCGGACGTTGCGGTCGCGGTGGTGGCGGATGATGCGTCGGTCGAGGTGGGCGGCGCGGTTTCGTGGACGGCGACTGTGATGAACGCTGGTTCGCTGGCTGCAAGTGGGGTCCGGTTGACTGCTGGCTTGCCGGGGGCTGTGACGGGTGTCGGTGCGGTTGCCTCGTCGGGTTCGTGTGTGGTGGCCGCTGAGATCGTGTGCGAGATGGGGGCGCTCGATCCCGGGCAGGCGGTCACCGTTCAGGTCTCGGGGATCGCTCCGCCGCGGCCGCAGTTGGTGACCTTGTCGGTCGCGGTGGGGAGTGCTTCGGTTGACGCCGATCCCATGAACAACGAGGGGTCAGCGGCGGTGACGGTCGAGGCGGCGATTCCGCCGAACGCGGTCGTGGTCGACAACTTCGCTCGGCCGGATTCGTGGTCGATGGGTGTCGCGCCGACGGGGCAGACCTGGCAGGTGTGGCAGGGAACGGCTCGTGTTGCAGGCGAGCGGGCCTTGGCGAGCGAGCCGGGTTATGCGATGTCGGTGATCGATGCCGGAACGACGACGGGTTCGGTGATGGTGTCCGTTCCGGCGGTGTCGTCCGACTACTGGGTGATCGCGAGGGCGAGCAACACAGGGAACTACTGGCGTTTCGGTCGGTCCGCAGGCGGACCGTATGAGTTGCAGCAGATCCGGAATTGGGCCTTGGGTTCACCGCTGGTCGACGTGTTGGCGGCGGTGACTCCGGCGCCAGGAGATCAGATCATGTGTCGGTTCCTGACCGGTATCACGTGTTCTGTGAACGGTGTCGACGTTGCGAGCAGCGCTGATCCGTTCAACGGATCGGCGTCGTTCGTCGGGTTCGCTGCCTACGGCGCGTCGGCCGCTCCGGATGTGCGATTCGACGACTTCCGGGCGACCACGCCGTCGCCGGCGGCTGATCTGGTGGTCGACGTCGTCGCGGAGAAGGCATCGGTGGAGGCTGGTCAGTCGATGTCGTGGACCGCCACGATCACCAACACCGGCAACCAGTCGGCAAGCGATGTCACCACTGCGACGCCCTCTCCGGCCGGACTCGGATCGCTGGTCGCCACCGGGCCGAGCGGCGTGTGCCCCGTTTCCAACGGAGTTCACCAGTGCGGCATCGGTTCGTTGGCGCCGGGCGCGGCGGCCATCGTGAGGTTCTCGGCCGTTGCACCAGCAGCCATCGGGTCGTACACGGTCCAGCTCACGGCCGGCCCGATCGCCACCGACGGCGATCGATCGAACAACCGAGATGCCGCTGCGGTCAGCGTGCGCGTGCTCGCACGCCCGGGCGAGAACGTGTCGGATCACTTCGACCGACCAAATTCGGTCACGCTCGGCAATGAGGAAGGCGGACGGCCATGGGAGATGCTGCAGGGCACGTTCGGCGTGGTGGGCGGCCAGGCCGCCAAGACCGACACCACGTCACTGCTCAGCATGGCGGTGATCGACCCCGGCTTCACGTTCGGGACCGTGCAGGTTCGCGTGACCGCTGGTGCCGACGACGAGTTCTACCTGATGTTCCGTGCCAAGGACAACGGCAACACGTACCTGCTCGGGCCGGATGCGGCCCGCAATTATCGCGTGCACAAGATGATTGGCGGACGCATGGTCGGGCTTCAGTTCAATGCGATCAGGGCCAACGTACGTGCTCGGGATGGTGATGTGATCCGCCTCGTCGTTCGGCCGGACGACGGATGGTTCGTGGCAATCAACGGTGTTCACGTGCTGGACGGAGGGGACGTCGAGCTGCTCGGGCAGTTCCGCTTCGGCCTCGCGACGCGCTCGTCCAATGTCCGGTTCGACGACTTGTCGATCACTCAGCTCATCAGCACCGGAATCACCACGGTCGAGTCGTTCCAGCACCCTGAGGAGTCCAACCTGGAAGGGCGGATGCCGACCTCGGGGACGGTATACCAGTGGTTCGGGCCGCAGGGATACTGGGTCACCCGCGGTGGACGAGGTGTGCTCGATTCGCCCGGTTTCGGCCTGGCGTTCCTGCAGACCGGCTCGCAGCTGTCGAACATTCGCGCCAACATCGTGTCGTCGCGGACGGATGCATGGGTGGTGTTCCGTCGCGAGGAGGATGGGTCGTACTACCGATTCGGCTACGAATCGACCGGCGGCCGTCGTTACACGATCGAGCGCGTCCGAGCCGACGGCGAGACCACGACCGTGCCCGGCGGCGTCATCACGCACAGGTTGGTGCGTTCGCTTGCCAACGATCTTGTCGAGGTACGTCAGTTGGCAAATGGCACGATTCGTGGATACGTGAACGGCCTGCTCGTCGCTAGTGCGGTCGACTCGGTGAACGGTGTGCAAGCGAGCGCGTACGGGATGGCGGGAACCGTGGGGGCGACGTTTGACAACATTGTCATCACCCCGCCGTGACGATGGCAGTACACGTCTTAGTCGTCATCGTCACATACAACAGCGAGGAGGTTGTTGGCGGGTGCTTGACCTCGCTCGCCGATGCCTGGCTCGATTCGACGCGGTGCTCGATCGTCGTTGCCGACAATGACTCGACTGACGGCACGAACGATGTCGTCCGTTCGGTCGCCCCGACGGCGACGCTCGTCAGCCTCGACCGAAACCGAGGGTATGCCGCCGGGATCAACGCCGGCATCGCTGCCGGACTCGCGGACGACATCGATGCCGTGCTGGTGTTGAACCCCGATGTCCGACTGGATCCGGGGGCGGGGACTGCCCTGCTCGAGGCTCTGGGCCAATCCGGCACTGGGATTGCGGTTCCCCGACTGCGCGACGTCGAAGGGGTGCTCCAGCCGTCGCTTCGACGTGAGCCGACCGTGCTGCGAGAGCTCGGTGCAGCGCTCCTCGGCGGTGGGCGCGCGGGACGAATACCGATGCTCGGAGAAGTGGTGAGCAATCCGAAGCGCTACGCGAGATCCGGCACTGCCGACTGGGCGACCGGTGCCGCATTGATGATCAGCCGCGCGTGCCTGGAGGCTGTCGGACCATGGGACGAGTCGTACTTCCTCTATTCCGAGGAAACTGACTTCTGCACGCGAGCGCGAGACGCATCGTTCGCCGTCCGATATGAACCTCGGGCGGGCGCGGTCCACGTCGGGGGCGAGTCGAACACATCACCGGTCCTGTGGTCACTCCTGACACGCAACCGCGTGCGCTGGTACCGACGTCGCCACGGCGCAGCACGCAGCGCGGTGTACTTCTCGGCGGCGCTGCTCAACGAAGGGCTGCGTGCGCTCGGCGGGCGCACCACCAATCAGGCGGCATTTCTCACACTCGTTCGACGCAATCAGCCGGACGTCCCAGGCCTGTCGATGCGTGGATTCGTCTGCTTTTCAGCGCAGGACTGGTGGTACTTCAATCGAGGGCACTCCGACTTCCAGTTGATGACACGCGTCGCGCGCGAGCATCCTGTGCTACTCGTCAACAGCGTGGGGATGCGGATGCCGACCCGCACCAACACGTCGACACCGTTGAGTCGGATATGGCGCAAGATCCGGAGCGCGACACGGGGGCTCCGGTCCCCGCTACCGGACGTTCCCAACTTCCACGTGTTCACGCCGCTGTTTCTTCCCGTCTACGGCGCCGGGCTCCTCGCGCGGCTCAACCAGCGACTCGTGCTTGCACAGGTCCGGCGCGCGTGCCGTCGCGTCGACATGCTTGATCCTGCCGTGGTCGTCACGCTCCCAACGGCATGGCCGGTGGCGCGACAACTCGCTCGCAGCTGCACGATCGTCTACCGGTCGGATCGCTACTCGGCGCTTCCCGAGGCGGATGAGACGCTGGTGCGCGCGCTCGAGGTCGATCTGCTCGCCGCGGCCGACGTCGCCCTCTTCGCCAGCGTCGCCCTCCACGACGATGAAGCCACACTCACGCGTCGACCGGTTCTGTTGTCGCACGGCGTCGATCTCGATCGGTTCCGACCCGCCTCCGATCTGACCGAGCTCGCGTCCTTCGGATCGATCCGGCGTCCACGTATCGGCTACGTCGGGATGATCGACAGCTACACCGTTGATCTCACGCTGCTGGAACGGGTGGCGGACGACCACCCTGAGGCGCAGGTGGTGCTGGCCGGTCCGCTCGACGTCCCGATCGATCGGCTCGTGGCACGCTCGAACGTCCACCACCTGGGTGTGCTTCCGTTCACCGAGGTACCCTCGTTCCTCGCCGGTATCGACGTGGCCCTGATGCCCTGGCAGCGGAACGAGTGGATCAAGCACTGCAGCCCGATCAAGCTGAAGGAGTATCTCGCTGCCGGGTTGCCAGTCGTCAGTACGGCCTTCCCCGAGGCGCAACGGTTCCAGGACGTCATCGCCCTCGCCCGTACTGACGACGAGTTCTCCGCTCTCGTCGGGGAGGCTCTGCGCGGCAACGGAAGGTCGACACCGACGCAACGCAGAGCAGCCGTGAGCCTCGAGACATGGGATGCCCAGGCTGCTCGACTGGTGATGCTCGCTTCGACGCCGACGGGCGATCGAGAAGTCGCGCATAGCGAGGATCGGCTGTGTGCGGCTTCGTAGGATTGCGTCGCTTCGATGGAGCTCCTGTCGACGCAGCCCAGCTCTCCCAGCTCGCAGCCATCGCCGGGCATCGCGGCCCTGACGGCGAGGGCGTCTGGGTAGATGGCGACGTCGGGTTGGCACACCGGCGCCTGGCGATCATCGACCCGAACGGCTCCCCGCAGCCGATGGGGAGCGTGGACGGATCACTCCACATCGCGTTCAATGGGGAGATTCTCAACTACCGGGAACTGAGCACGGCCACCGACTATCCGTACCGCACGAGCGGCGACACCGAGGTCCTGCTCGCGCTGCACCGATCACTCGGTGCCGGTGCTGTTCCGTTGCTTCGCGGGCAGTTCGCGTACGCCCTGCACGACGATGGCGCGGCCGAGACCTGGCTGGTTCGCGATCGCGTGGGAGTCCTCCCGCTGTTCTACGTCCAGCAACCGGGCTGGATCGCGTTCGCGAGCGAGATCAAGTCCCTACTGCCACTTCTGCCCCAACTGGCGGTGGACGAGAACAGTCTCGAGCTGTACCTGCGGCGTCGTGCCGTACCGTCGCCGGCAACCTTGGTGAAGGGGATCCGAAAGCTGCCGCCCGGCCATATCGCACGCATCGACCGCACCGGAAATGTCGATCTGACGTGCTACTGGTCACCGACCTGGACGGCCGATCGACAGGTCGGTGACGCCGAGTCCGTGCGTCTGGTCCGTGACGCGCTGGACGCGGCCGTCGACGACAACCTCGTCGCTGATGTCCCGATCGGTGCTTACCTGAGCGGGGGCCTCGACAGCAGTCTGATCGCGGCGCTGGCCA
>DASQTR010000534.1:0-7487 GCA_035641795.1 Ilumatobacter sp. | reverse complement strand
CATCCGGGCGCCAATCGCCGCGCGTTTGGATGGTCGGGGCCGCTGGGTACTCCTGGCAAAACGATCGAGCAGCCGGTCGCCACACCGACTCTGGGAGCTTGTTCGTGGAACTACCTGAAGAGGTCCGACTTACCGATGTGCTTACCAAGTTGGCGCTTTCGGTGCTCAAGGAGCAGTCCCTCAAAGCAGATCTCGAGCGGCTGGCTCGCCTCGCGTGCCGATTGATCACGAACTGTTCCGGCGCGAGCATTTCAATGCTGGTCGAGGGCCAACCGTCGACCGTGGCGGTCACCGATCGAGTGGCGGTGGAGCTCGATCTGATCCAGTACGACAACAACGACGGCCCATGCATCGCTGCTCTCGCCGGCGAGGCGGTGCGGATCGGGTTCATTCCGACCGACCAACGCTTTCCCCACTTCGCGATCGGTGCCGCTGACCGACGGGTGTTGAGCGTGCTGTCGACGCCCGCCATCGACCACGGCAAGGTCGTCGGCTCACTGAACGTGTACTCGAACGTGGAAGACGCCTTCGCCGACGACGATCGTGACGCGGCCCTGATCGTGGCCGCCGAAATCGCTCACGCACTCATCAAGTCGAGCTTGCTCGGCAAGGCCACGCAGCTGCGTGACCAACTACAAGAGCAGCATGACAGCGCAACGTTGGTGTCGCGGGCGCAGGGCGTGCTGATGGGGCTGCACGAGTGCAGCCAGGCGCAGGCCAATGAGCTCATCCGACGGGCCGCCGAGAGCAACCAGGAAGGGATCGTCACGGTCGCCGAGCGCATACTCGCCAGTGTCGAAGGTGATGAGCGAGCCGGTTCCCGGGAGCAATCAAGCGAGATCGACACCTGACGGGTTATTCCACCTCACTCACACGTGTATGGGAACTGAGGCTGCGGGGCAATTTCGCCACGTGAGTTCCGGTGCATGGCTCATGGTTGTCGTAATCGTCACGGCGATCGGGACCTTGCTGTTCGTGATCGGCAGCATGTTGCGCAGCATCCGCGACGAGCGATCACCCGACCGATCACTCTGGCGCGAGTTCGGTCTCAGTTTGGCGCTGATGATCCTTTTCTTCGTGACGTGGATGGCACAGCTGATTGCGCAGTGGCAGACGTTTACCGATGAGCAACTCGAGCACGGCGAGGATCCTCAGATCGGTGATTTCGTCAGCGAGTTCGCGCAGTCGACGTTGGAGAACTGGCAGTCCGAATTCCTGCAGGTGTTCTCGTTCGTGGCGCTTGCCGCGCTGTACATACACAAGGGGAGCTCCGAATCGAAGGACGGTGAGGAGAAGCTGGAGGCGTCGCTGCGGCGAATCGAGGAGCAGCTCGGAACGCTGCCCGGTTCGGCGCCGACCCAGCAGGGTGAGGAGTGGAAGCTGCCGGACACACCGTTGGAGTCGGCCGACGCGCATCTGGGGGATCGCACGAAGCAGGAGCTGTACAAAGTCGCGCAACGACTCGACGTCGAAGGCCGCTCCACGATGACCAAGGACGAGCTCGAACAGGCGATCGTCGACCAGCAGCGCGACTAACTCGCGCGGATCCCGAATCTCCGACGGATCTGGCTCGCGGACGCTCCTTCGCCCGCATCCACATCCAGGACGCAGATCGCTCAGAAGGGTCGGGAACGGAAGTGGGTCAGATCGGCGCCGGTCGACCCATTGCCTGCAACCAGCGCGCGTGCGAACAGAGCGCCGGCCAGAGCCCGGCATGTTGGCGGTAGTGGATCCCCTGCTCCGCGCACGCCACGCGGAACCGCTTCGCCAGCTTCGGGTAGATCGTGTGCGGCAAGCCGGGGGCGAGGTGGTGCTCGATCTGGTGGTCGAGACCACCCGCCAACCACCGGAAGAAGTGGCCGATCACGGGCACCGGCGTTGCGATGTCGACGGTGGTGCGAAGCTGGTGGGCCGCGAACTCGTCGCCCCGGCGCGGACCGTCTGGTACACCGACCTCGGCGGCGTCGACGCAATGCGCGAGCTGGAAAATCATCGCCAGGACGAAGCCGACCATCCACGAACACACGACGTAGAAGGCGACGACGCCCCACCACGGGTTGAACATCAGTGGTACGACGACCGCCCAGCCCAGATGAGCAAGCTTTCCGAGCACGACGCGCACTACCACCGACGGGCGGAGTTGCCGCAGTGGTTGCTCGCCGATCCGGCCGTTGAGCAGTGACAACAGATCGCTGACGAGCAAGTTCTTGAGCGCGAGGAACCCGTACAGCGGCCAGATGTAGATGTGCTGCCAACGAAAGCGCGGCCGCCACGGCTGGGCCGGAGACAGACGCGCCCAAGGGGCCAGCGCGATGTCGGCGTCGAACCCGTCGACGTTGGTGTTGCCGTGATGCAGAACGTTGTGCTGCAAGCGCCACAGCCAGGAGCTCGTCCCCAACACGTCAGCGGTGTACGCCAGAACCCGATTGACCGTGCGATGGGTGGAGAACGATCCGTGATTGGCATCGTGCATCACGCCCGTGCCAACCGCTACCAACGCCGTGACCAGCGCCAACGCGGCACCGGCACGGAGCCACATCGGGAGGTTGGAGACGACAAGCACGTAGTAGCTCAATGCCAACAGCGCTGCGATCGACATCGCCTTGCCGTGCAAGCGGCGTCTCGCCGCCCGCAACTCGTCAGCGGTGGGCAGCATCCGACGCCACACCATCGCCGCCGTGGGTGGCGTGTCGTCGACGAGCTGCCCCGCGTGGGGGAGTTCGCCCGCGGTCGTTGGTTGGTACGAGTTCAAAGAGAGGTTGGCCACTGGAGCCCCTTCCGATTTAAGGACTTAGCAGCCGGAACCCGGGCTGAACGGCGCCGAGCCAAGCACCGCAGACCCACCATACCGACGCGCGGGGGCGCTTTGTTGGCGCGCCGGCGCACTACCCGTCAATTCGAGCGCGTCCCCTCGTCGTCGTAGTGTGGCCGTCGTAGTGTGCTGGTAGGACACTTGACGAGGGGATGGACGACATGGCTGGTTCTGGCTCGATCCTGGGCAATCCAGTGGTTCGGCTCGAGGATCCGACGCTGCTGACCGGTGAAGGCAAGTACGTCGACGATCTGGTCGAGCCCGGAATGCTGTACGTGGCGCTCGTCCGATCGAGCGTCGCCCACGGCACGATCAACTCCGTCGACGTCGGCGACGCCGGCTCGATGCCCGGCGTGGTCGCCGTGTTCCATGCCGGCAACGAGTTGGGGATGCCGGCGATGCAGGGGTTCGCCATGTTGCCGCCGGCGTACAACCGGCCGATCTTCGCCAGTGAGCGGGTGCGGTTCGTGGGCGATGTGATCGCCGCCGTGGTCGCCGAATCGCAGGCACAGGCGAACGACGCCGCCGAGGCGGTGCTCGCCGACATCGATCCGCTGCCTTCGATCGTGAACGCGCCTGACGGGATGAAGGCCGACGCCCCGTTGCTCTTCCCGGAGAGCGGTTCGAACGTCTGCTTCGCCACCGAGTTCGGCAAGGAGGGCGGTGATCCGTGTGAGGGCGCCGACGCCATCGCCGAGGTCACGATGGTCAGCCAGCGTCTGGCCGGCGTGCCGATGGAGAACAACGGTGTCGTCGCCGTGCCGGAGGACGGCGCGCTCACGATGTGGCTGTCGCACCAGGCCCCGCACTCGGTCCATGGCGCGTATGCGCCGATGCTCGGCCTCGAGCCCGGTCAGTTGCGCATCGTGTGCCCCTGGGTCGGTGGTGGGTTCGGCCCCAAGGCGGCCGGCTACGTCGAGCACCTGATCGCCGGCAAGGCCGCACTCACCCTCGGCAGGCCGGTGAAGTGGGTCGAGAGCCGCTCGGAGGACATGGTGTCGCTGGTGCACGGCCGCGACTACGTGATGACCGCCAGGCTCGGCGTGAACAACGACGGCAAGATCATCGGGCTCGACAGTGAAGTGATCGCGGCGGCGGGTGCCTATCCGGCAATCGGCGCGATCCTGCCGATGTTGACCCAGATGATGTCGGTCGGGGTTTACGAGGTTCCCAAGGTTCGATACGACGCCAAGACGGTGGTCACGAACAACACCACCGTCGGCGCCTACCGGGGGGCCGGACGCCCCGAGGCGACGCAGCTGATCGAGCGCGTGCTCGACGTGGCCGCCGACCAGATCGGCATCGATCCGGCGGAGATCCGCCGGCGCAACTTCATGCAGCCGGAGACCTTCCCGCGCACCACCATCACGGGGGCCAACTACGACTCGGGCGAGTACGCCAGGGCGCTCGACGCCGCGCTCCAGGCGTCGGGCTACGACGACCTGCGCGCCGAGCAAGCGGCCCGCCGCGCCTCAGGCGACACCAAGCAGATCGGCATCGGTGTGTCCTCATACGTCGAGGTCACCGCGCCCGTCGGACTGCACGTCGAATGGGGTGCATGCGAGGTCAACGCCGACGGCTCGGCGACCGTGTTCGCCGGCACGAGTGTCCACGGCCAAGGGCACTGGACCGCGTTCGCCATGCTCGCCAGCGATGTGCTCGGCATCCCGATGGACAAGATCACCTTGGTCAACTCCGACACGTCCCGCGTCCCGCGCGGTGCCGGCACGCTCGGCTCACGGTCATTGCAGACCGCCGGCAGCGCCATCCACGTGGCGTCCGAAGGCGTGCTCGAGCGGGCCAAGAAGATCGCCGCCAACATGCTGGAGGCGTCGCCCGACGACATCGTCGTCGGCGACGGCGGCCTGCAGGTGGCCGGTGTGCCGGCCAACGCGGTGTCGTGGTCGGAGCTCGCCGCCGCCTCGAGCGATCAGTCGAAGTTGCCCGACGATGTCGAGCCTGGCCCGCTCCGACACGAGCTCGACTTCGACGGAACCGACTCGACTTTCCCGTTCGGGACCCATGTGTCCGTCGTCGAGGTCGACACCGAGACCGGCGGCGTCACGATGCTGCGCCACGTCGCCGTCGATGACTGCGGTCGCATCCTCAACCCGTTGCTGGTTCGGGGCCAGCAGCACGGGGGCATCGCCCAGGGCGCGGCGCAGGCGCTGTACGAGCAGGTGATGTACGACGCCGACGGCAATCCGATCACGTCCAACCTGATGGACTACGCGATGCCGTCGGCAGCGGAGTTGTGCAGCTTCGAGACGTCGAACACCCAGACCGACAGCCCGCGCAACCCGCTCGGGGCCAAGGGCATCGGCGAATCAGGGACGATCGGATCGACGCCCGCGATCCAGAATGCGGTCGTCGACGCCGTCTCCCACCTCGGAGTGACACACATCGACATGCCGTGCACAGCCGAGCGTGTGTGGAACGCGATCAGCAACGCGGGGCGGTGAGCTGAGCACTCGCCCTTGTGGGCGATCCAACGCCCGCGCTTCAGCCGGTCGCCATGCTGACGCGGCCGAAGGTGTTGTGCTTCTTGAAGTCGGTCGCCCAGCCGGCGAGGTGTGTGTCGAGCACACCCGTCGTCCGGTCGATCTTCGCCTCGAGCGTCAGATCACGGACGAACGCGAGCTCCTCCGTGCGGTCGTCCTCGTCGTACAGGACCTCGCTATACGAGGTTGACCGCCACCAGTGGTCGTAGGTGGCGAAGGTGCCGTCACGTACGAGGCCCCGCAACGCATCGACCTGCTTCCAGGTGTGGTCGATCAGCTTGGCCGCCAGCGGGGTCGCGGTGACCGCCTCGGCATAGAGGTCCATGAGCATGCGCACGTTGCCGACTCGCTCTTCGAATCGCACTGAGCCGTCCTGGACGGGAATCTCAATCTCTTCTTCGTCGGCGCCAGGGTCGTCCTGCGTCGCGGGAGCCGTCGCCGGGATCGTGGCGACGATGCTCCCGTGCGACCAGTCGTACCGTCCCGGCCGTCCGTCGATCTGCTCGGCGATGTCCTTCCAGTATTCGATGTACGTGGCGTGCCCGGGATCGGCTGGATCGAGCCGCGCCGGAGCGTCGGGGTAGTAGCCGAAGAACGTCTCGTCGGTGAACTTCGACAAGACCTCGTGATGGGCCTGGTGCCACTGACGGATCATCGCCTGGTGCGACGGCTCGTTGGGATCGAGCCGCACCGGCGCATCCGGAGCCAGTTCCCGGAACCGGAATTCGACGTGGGAGAGCAGTTCTTCACGGGTGGGCAGGGCCATGCAGCCAATCGTGGGGCCGCAGCCTTCCCCAGCCCTTCCCCGTTTAGCCTGAGGGGATGGCCATCGCCACCACCGAGCTGTTCCGGTTCGACAACTCGTTCGCACGCGAATTGCCCGGGCTGTACGTCGAATGGCGACCGACCGCTGTTCCCGAGCCAGGCCTGCTGGCGCTCAACGACGAGCTTGCCCGTGAGCTCGGTCTCGATCCCGCCGAGCTGCGGACGGCGGAGGGCGTAGCCGCACTGGCAGGCAACGTCACACCGGCCGGAACCACTCCGATCGCGATGGTGTACGCCGGGCATCAGTTCGGCAACTACGCCCCACGCCTGGGCGATGGCCGGGCGCTGCTGCTCGGCGAGGTGATCGACATCCATGGTCGCCGACGTGACCTGCACCTCAAGGGCTCCGGGCCAACGCCGTTTGCTCGCGGCGGCGACGGCAAGGCGGCCGTCGGGCCGATGCTGCGCGAGTTCCTGATCGGCGAGGCGATGCATGCACTCGGGATTCCCACGACACGGGGGCTGGCTGTGGCGGCCACCGGTGAGCGCATCGCCCGCGAGGGGATGCTTCCGGGCGCCGTGCTGACCCGGGTCGCGTCCAGCCACCTCAGAGTGGGCACGTTCGAGTACGCGGCCCGGCTCGGCGACCGCGACCTGCTCCGCCGACTCGCCGACCACGCGATCGCACGCCACTACCCACACATCGCCGGTCGAGAGCACCGGTACACGGCGTTCTACGAGCACGTGGTAGAGGCGCAGGCGTCGCTCCTCGCCCGCTGGATGCTGGTCGGGTTCATCCACGGTGTGATGAACACCGACAACATGACGATCTCGGGCGAGACGATCGACTACGGCCCGTGCGCGTTCGTCGACTCGTACGACCCGGCGACGGTCTACAGCTCGATCGACCACGCCGGCCGCTACGCCTACGGGCGCCAGCCGTCGATCGCGCAGTGGAACCTGGCGCGGTTGGGCGAGACGCTGCTGCCGCTTCTCCGCGACGACGACACCGAGGCTGCGGTCGCGGCGGCCACCGACGTGCTGATGTCGTACCCCGACCGGTTCCGCGCCCACTGGCTGGCGGGGATGCGAGCCAAGATCGGTCTGGTCTCGGGCGGAGACGGCGAGCAGCAGCTCTTCGACGACCTGCTCGAGGCGATGCATGTGCAGCGCGTGGATTACACCTCGTTGTTCCGGGCGCTGGCGTCGCTCGCTCGCGGCGACGGCGACGCGCTCGCCACGATCGTCGCCGACCCGGCGTCGTTCCAGCCTTGGATCGACCGCTGGCAGGCGCGACTCGCCGACGAGGGCAGGCCGCTCGACACCGTGGCTGACGAGATGGACGCCACCAACCCCTTGTACATCCCGCGCAACCACCTGGTCGAAGAAGCGCTCGAGGCGGCCACCGC
>DASQTR010000533.1:0-5941 GCA_035641795.1 Ilumatobacter sp. | reverse complement strand
GCGCCTCATGGCTGCTCTCACTGCTGCTGGTGGCGCGCACGGCGACCAACCTGCTGGCTTTGCTCCACTCACGGTTCCCGCGGGTCGGTCAGATGACCGCCGGCTTGTTCGGTCTGCTGTTCTACGGGGCCTTCCAGTTCGTGCCGATCGTGCTGCAACGGCTCGACTCCGACGACCGCACGAACATCGCCAACGGGCTGGCGCTCACTCCGCCCGGACAGCTCGGACGGGCGTTCGGCGACGCCGCGGACGCGCCGGCCGTGGCCGTCGTGCACCTGCTGCTCGGTTCGGCGTGGTTGCCGCTGCTCTGGGCGGCATTCATGTCCTCGGCGATCCGGCTCTCGGTGTCGACGCGACGCTCGGGAGGGCTCGACACCGCCGACGCCGAGCGATCGACCCTCGGGCGGGTCGCCCGCCGCGCCTGCGGTCGCGGTGTGAGCGGCGCGATCGCGTGGCGCAGCCTGCTGACGCGCTTCCGCACGCCGCGCACCGCACTCGAGACGTTCACCGGCGCAGGCGTGGGACTTGCCGCGGTGCTCGTGCCGACGCTCACTCGCGACACGGTCGGCAGCGGCGCCGTACTGGTCGGCGGCGCCATACAACTGGCAGTGCTGTTCATGTCGGGCAACAGCTTCGGGTCGGACGGGCCGCCCGTCACACACGAACTGCTCGCCGGCGCCGACCTCGCCGACCTGATCGCCGGCAAGGCGCGCAGCATCGCCATCGTCGCCGCGCCGCTGGCGGTCATCGGGCCCCTGCTGGCGGCCACGATCACCGGTGAATGGCGGTTTTTCGTCGCGGGTCTCGGCGTGGGTGTGGGTGCACTGCTGGCCGGCACGGGCGCGGCGGTCGTGCAGTCGGCGCTGGTACCGATCGCGATTCCGGACTCGGACAACCCGTTCGCCAGCGGTGAGTCGGGCAAGGGGATGCTGGCGGCGCTGTTGTTATGCGTCGTGCTCAGTGCGTTGGCACTCGCCACGTTGCCCGTCGTGTTGGCGCTGATCTGGGCGACCGACACCGGCAGCACCGCCCTCGTCACGGTCTACGGCGGGCTGACCGTTGCGGTTGGATGGGTCCTGATGCAGGTCGGCATCAAGATCGCGGCGGGACGCCTGCGTGGCCACGAGCCAGAGTTCGTGATGGCGATCACGCCGTCACGTTGAGCGACGCGCTGCGCGCGCTACGGTATGGGCAGTGGGGTGGGTGGTCATCGGAGTGATCGTTGCGTTGGTCGGCGTCGCCGGCTGGATGTTCTGGTCGCGTTCACAGACGGCGCGCGCGGCGGCGTCGGAGCCCTCGCCCGAACGCGCCAGCCGGGTCAGCGATGCAACGCCGATGACCGGCCTGGAGGTGGCTCTCGATCAGGTCACCGACCGCAGCGGCCGCAACATGCGCGACAAGATCGAGAGCGGCACTGCGATCGACGCCCTGATCGTGCCCGACGACACCGGACCGATCCTGAGGCGTGCGCTCGACAACGTCGAGCATCCCGAACCCGTGCCACACGCTTCCGCTTCGGAACCGGCAACGCGCAGCGCAACCGCCGAGGCCGCCGCCGGGGAGACGTCGGCGACCGAGGGATAGTCTTCGCCCATGCAGGAGCAGGAGACGCTCGAAACCGAGACACGAGACGGGCACGACGAGGCCCAGGTCGACGAGGCCCAGGTCGACGAGGCCGAGCTCGTCGAGGAGCTGCTGATCGAGGAGATCTCGATCGACGGCATGTGCGGCGTGTACTGATCGACGGCGATGCACGCCGTGGTCGTCGATCGTGCGCTCGAGCTGGCGCCGCGGGTGGCGCTGCGTCCTGAGCCCTTCGGGGCGCTCGCCTACCACTACGGCACCCGTCGTCTGGTGTTCCTGAAGGATCGCGATCTCGTCCGCGTCGTCGAGGCGCTGGGGTCACACGCAACGCTGGCCGCCGCCTTCGACGCCTGCGCGATCGCCGACCGCAGGCGGCCTGCGTTCGAGCGGGCTATCGCAGGCTTGATCGAGTCGGAGATGGTGCGTGAACGCGCTGACCACTGACCTCAAGCACGGCCTCGACGCGCCGATCTGCCTGACGTGGGAGCTGACCTACGCGTGCAACCTGGCTTGTGTTCACTGCCTGTCGTCGTCAGGCCGGCGTGACCCGCGGGAGTTGACCACCGACGAGGCCAAGGCACTCGTCGACGAGCTGCGCCGGATGCAGGTCTTCTACGTCAACATCGGCGGCGGCGAGCCGACGATCCGTCGCGACTTCTTCGACATCGTCGACTACTGCGTGGCCGGCGGGTTGGGCGTCAAGTTCTCCACCAACGGCGCATTCATCGACGCCGGCGTGGCGCGACGTTTGGCGGCCACCGACTACCTCGACGTGCAGATCAGCCTCGACGGGATCGACGCCGCGACCAACGACGCCGTGCGCGGCGAAGGGTCGTACGTGACCGCCCGGCGAGCGATGGACAACCTGGCGGCCGCCGGCTTCGGGCCGTTCAAGATCTCGCTCGTGGTAACCCGTCACAACGTCGAACAGCTCGACGACTTCAAACAGCTCGCCGACGCGTACGGCGCGCAGCTGCGCGTCACGCGGTTACGACCCTCGGGGCGTGGCGCCGACGTGTGGCATGGGCTGCATCCCACCAACGACCAGCAGCGCCAGATCTATCGCTGGCTGCTCGCCCACGGCGACGACGTGCTCACCGGCGATTCGTTCTTCCATCTCAACGCGCTCGGCGAGCCGCTGCCGGGGCTCAACCTGTGCGGCGCGGGACGCGTGGTCTGCCTGATCGACCCGATCGGCGACGTGTACGCCTGCCCGTTCGTCATCCATGACCAGTTCCTCGCCGGCAACGTCCGGGATCCGGGCGGTTTCGCGCGCATCTGGCGGGAGAGCGAACTGTTTCTCGAGCTGCGTGCGCCGCAATCCGCGGGAGCGTGCACGTCGTGCGGTTCGTACGACGCCTGTCAGGGCGGTTGCATGGCGGCCAAGTTCTTCACCGGCCTGCCCCTCGACGGCCCCGACCCGGAGTGCGTCAGCGGCCACGGTGAGCTGGCGCTCGCCGGCATCGCCGCCGGATCGGCGCCTCGGCCGGCCGCCGATCACTCCAGGCCGGTGCGATCAGCTGCGGTCACGTTCGTGCGCAGGTGACCGCCGTGTGGCTGCTGCTGGTGCCCGTCGCATACCTCATCGGCACGTTCCCCAGCGCGGCGCTGATCGCGCGTGCCAACGGCATCGACATCCGCGCGGTGGGATCGGGCAACCCCGGCGCCTCGAACGTCACTCGCGCGCTCGGTTGGCGCAAGGGAGCGTGGGTGTTCGCACTCGACGCCGCCAAGGGCGCACTCGCGGCCGCCATCGGGCTCGTCGCCGGCGGGCGGCCCGGCGGTTACGTCCTCGGCGCAGTCGCCATCGTCGGTCACGTCTTCCCCGTCTGGACGCGTTTCCGCGGCGGCAAGGGCGTCGCCACCGGCGGCGGGGCGCTGGCCGTGATGTCGCCGATCACGTTCGTCTCGCTCGTCGTGGTGTGGGTGGTGCTGCTGAAGGTGACGCACAAGGCCTCGGTGGCCTCGATCGTGGTGACGATACTGGTGCCGGTCGGTGTGGCGATCGAGCACAGGTCGTGGTGGGAGGTGCTGGCCGTGATGGGGCTCGGCGCGCTGGTGATGGCGCGTCATCTCGGTAACATCCGGCGCCTGCTCGCCAACCGGGAGCACGCGTTGAGCAACTGAACACGAGGGGACATATGACCGCGAGCTTCGAGGCGCCCGGTGTCGGCCACTGGGAGCTCGACCGTTCCCACTACCCCGGCGGCACGACGCCGATCGCCCAATGGTTGATGCGCGAAGCGATGCAGGCCGGCATGGCCCGAGTGTTCGAGGAGCAGGGCATTCCCGCCAAGACGCTCCAGGCGCGCTTCGTGAACGGGTACATGTACACCCGCCTGGTGCCGGTGATCGGCGGTGACAAGCCGCCCAAGAAGTTGCCGCCCACCTGGATACTGCGGCTGGCCACACGGGCGCACCCTGCGTTCCGAAAGCGCACCCGCACCGCTCGCAACACCTTCGAGCAGCGGCCGTGGAACGACATCGCCGTGCGTTGGGACCGCGAGATGCGCCCGCGGCTCGCCGCACGCAACGCCGCCTTCCAGGCGGAACAACCAGCGCAGCTCGACGACGCTCAGCTCGCCGGTCACCTGAACGGATTGCTCGACTACGTCCGCGAAACCACCGAGCTCCACTTCTGGCTGCACGGCCACGACCTCGGCCCGATCGCCCGCTACCTGAGCGCCTCTACCACATGGGGATTGGAACCGACCGCCGCGCTCGACGCGCTCTCGGGCGCGTCGCCCTCCACCGCGCGCCCGGTCGAACAGCTCGCGGCGCTCCGTGCAGAGATCGAAGCGCGCGGCGTCGACGTGGCGAAGCTCACGTCGATCGACGAGGTGCGCGCCGTGTCGGACGCTGCCGCCGTCGAGCTCGACGACTACCTCACCGAGCGCGGCGACATGTTGGTCACCGGGTACGACATCACGGCGCTCACCCTGCGCGAGCTACCCGGGTTGGTGCTCGCCGGCATCTCGTCGGCGTCAACCCCTCCCGCCGTCGACCACGCCGCGCTCGCCGCATCCCTGCGCGCCGATGTGCCCGTGGCGGAGCAGGGGCGCTTCGACATGCTGCTGTCCGACGCCCGTGGCGTGATGGACATGCGCGACGACAACGGACCGGTGACGGTCGAGCTGCCCCTCGGCTTGCTGCGTCGCGGCCTGCTCGAGGTGGGACGCCGATTGGCGGCGTCGGGGCGCCTGCGCGACGCCGAGCACGCGCTCGACCTGCAACCGGAGGAGGCACGCGATCCGTTCGGTAGCCGGCTCCCGTCCGCCGACCAAATGGCGAGCCGGGCCGAGCGACGGCTGGCGATGGAGGCGGTCACGCCACCGCAGGGACTCGGTCCCGTCGAGCCTGCACCTCCCGCCGACGTCCTGCCCGGCCCGCTGGCGGAGATGGTGACATCGGTGCAGACCGCGCTCGTCCACCTGGCGATGGTCGCGGGCGACGCGTCGGCGCAGCACGCCGATCCCCTCACCGGCGTCGGCATCGGCCAGACGGCGCACACCGGCACGGCGCGGACGGCGGCGTCCCCCGACGAGGCCATCGAGAAGCTCGAGCCGGGCGACGTGCTCGTCGTGCGGGCCACATCGCCCGCCTTCAACGCCGTGCTGGCGGTCGCCGGTGCGGTCGTCACCAGCCACGGCGGCGCGCTCTCGCACGCCGCGGTGCTGGCGCGCGAGCTGGGTATCCCAGCTGTCGTCGGCGCGCCAGGAGCGCTCGACATCGCAGACGGTGCCACTGTGACGGTCGACCCGGTGCTCGGAAGGGTCGCAGTCGTTGGTGTCTGACACCCGCAAGGGTGTCTGACACCGGGTCGCGATTGTCAGCCGAGCTCGTCGAGGAGTGGTCTGAGGTCGACGGCGTCGAGGTTGGGCAGGTGCACGTCGACCGCGTCGTGCAGGAGGTGCTGCCAGAAGTCGTGGCGGAAGAAGTGCCGCCCCTCGCGCACGACGTAGTTCAGTAGGAAGAACCGGTAGGCCTCCTTGAGGAACAACACCTCCTCGGGGGTCAGCGGGTATTCGGCGTGGTAGGCGCGAAGAAAGCGACGGAATCGCGGCTCGAGCAGCGTGTGCGCTCCGTACGTGAAGCTCGTCCGGTCGCCGGTGCGCGACGAAACACGCGACAGGAAGTAGAAGTCGAGCAGGCGCGACTCGATCCGGAACCAGTCGTAGTCCCAGCGGCTGTACAGACGGAAGCTGCCCGGATCGTCGGCGTCGAACGCGACCGAGAAGTTGCCGAGGTTCCAGTCGATCAGAACGGGCATCTTGGGCCAGTCGTCATACCCCGACTCGTAGATCGCCATCAGGAAGCGGTGGGTGTGGCGGCGCACCAGATCGGTGCGGCTGCGGTC
>DASQTR010000532.1:0-12326 GCA_035641795.1 Ilumatobacter sp. | reverse complement strand
TTCACCTTCTCGAATCTCGGCGAGGGTTCATACAAGCTCAAGCTCAGCGGATCCGGCGTGAACGTCCTCTGGTACGGCGACACGACGAATCCGGCAGAAGCCAAGACGATCGAGGTCACGCTGAGCACGACGAGCGACCCGACCGAGCCGACCAAGCTGGACCCGATCACCATAATCGGCGTGCCCGTCGACGTGACCGGAACGATCGACGTGGCCGATCCGACGGGAGTCACGGTGAGCCTCGTCGTGCCGGGCGCCGCCACCGAAACGGCGCCCGTCGTCGCCACCGCCGAGCTTGCGCCCGACGGTTCGTTCACGTTGACCGACGTACCGTCGCCCGGCAGTTACCGGATGATCGTCGAGAAGCCCGGGTCGGCGCCTGTGGCTCGCGACGTCGAACTCGAGCCGGGGGCTCCATTGGCCGATGTAAAAGTCGTGGTTCCACCGGCTAGCGGCGTAATCACCGGGTCGGTGCTCGGGCCCGCAGGGCCGGTCGGCGGAGCGACGATCATCGCCAGTGACGGCACGACCTCGATCGACACCGTGTCGTTGACGGAGGGCGCGCCGGGAACGTACGAGCTGCGCAACCTCCCCACGCCGGGTCAGTACACGGTGACCGTGAGCAGCCGGGGCTACGCGTCGGCGACGCGCACGGTGACCCTCGATGGTCAGAACACCCAGACGTTCGACGCCCAACTCGTCCCAGCCACCGGTTCGATCCGGGGCCATGCGTTCGTCGACGGCGCACCATCACGCGGCGTGAGCGTCACGGTCAGCGGCGGCGAGCTCAACCGCAGCGCCGGCGTGCTCAGCCAGGGATCGGAAGCCGGGAGCTACTCCTTCGTCGGCCTCGACGCGCCCGGCACGTACACGCTCACGTTCAGCGGTGAGGGACTCGTCCCCCAGGTCCGCGTCGTCGACCTCGACCCGGCGACGAGTTCCGAGAACGCGACCGGCATCGACGTGTCGCTGTCGCGCGAGCGCACGGTCGTGCAAGGGGTCATCCGCAACGTCGACGGCGCGCCGGTTTCCGGTGCCACCGTGAGCCTGAGCAACGGATCCCAGAACCGGACCGTCCTCTCCGCCGATTCGCCGCTCGGCGCATTCGAATTCTCGGACGTAGCGCCGGGCGCCTACACGCTGACGGCCAGCCTCGTCGGAACCGAGCCGGTCGTGGTCCTCGTCAACGTCGCCGCCGCAACGCCGACCGCGCCGCTCGACCTCCAACTGGGCGCGCAGGCGAGCCTCACCGGCACCGTGCTCTCGGCCGCGGGTGGCCCCGCCGCCGGACTGCCGGTGCGGCTGTTCCTGCCGGCGCAGTTCCCGAACGGTGACGTGTTGGCCGTGACACAGACCGACGTCAACGGCGGCTACACGTTCCCGAGCCTCGCCGCGCCGGCCGACTACGTCGTCGCCGTGTACGCCGGCCAATCCTCTGCCGATCCGCTCGACTCCGCCACGGTGCGCACGGTGCCCGGATCGCCGACGACCGTGGCAACGTTCACTGTGCAGCTGCCATGAGATTCGGCGCGAGGCAGGGATGACACTTCAGGTTCAGCCCCTGTTGGCCTCCGTCGAGGGTGCGCCCGGCGACGAGGTGCGCGTACCCGTACGTCTCGTCAACTGTGGCACGAGCGCGGCAACGTGCCGAATCGGCGTGGTCGGACTCGACCCCTCGGCCCAGGAACACTCGACGGAAACGATCGTCGTCCCGGCGGGGGCCACCGTCGATCACGTCATGGTCACATCCGTGCCGGCGTCGCTCGGCGTGGGACGGCACGCGGCCGCGATCGAGATCACGTCCGACCGGCCGGGCGACCGGCCGCTGCTCGCCCCGTTCGCGTTGTCGATCGCGTCGGTGGCACATGTCGCGATGGCGTCACACCCGTCGACCATCCGCGGTCGACGGCGCGCCTCGTTGAGGCTCGACGTCGTGAACAACGAGCCGGCACCCGTCGACCTGACGCTGTCCGGCGCGGCTCCAGGCGTTCGTGTGCGCTTCCGCAACGACCGAGTCCACCTTCCGCCCGAGGGGCGTGCCGTCGTGCCGGGCAAGGTCAAGGGACCGAGGCACGGGTCGGGGGAGCCGACGCAACACAACGTCGTCATCACCGCCACGGGCCGCGCCTCGTCGACGACGATCACCACGCCGTACATCCAGCGCCCGGTGTTCGCCCACCGGGCGCGGATGCTGGTGGCGGCGTTCACTGTGATCGCGCTGTGGCTCGGCGCGATCGGCGTCGTCGCCCTCTGGTGGGCGAACCGTGAGGACAAGGCGGCAGACGGCACCGGCGCGGTCATCTCCCGTGACAGCGACGGCGACGGCATCCCCGACACGTTCCTGCACGCCGACGGGAAGGTGTACACCGGCAGCGACACCGACGGCGACGGCATCCCCGACGTGTTCGAGGACGAAAGCGGTGCGGTCATCCGCTTCGTCGACAGCGACGACGACGGCGCCCCCGACACGTTCCAAGACGCCACCGGCAAGCAGGTCCAGGACCCGACCGGCGGCGCCGCGAGCTCGGCCCAGCCCGTGACCGAGACAGCTGATTCCGCCCAGCCGACGGGTCCGACATCCGTCGTAGTGCGCGGCACCGTGAAGGCGGACGGCGATCCGTCCGACATCATGATCACGCTCTGTGCGATCCGGCTCGGCGAGATGCGCTGCCGGCAGAGCGGGATCAGCGGCTTCGCCGGTGCGCGGCCCCCCGACGCGTCGAAGATATGGCCGGCGCGGCACGGCCTGTCGACCGTCGGCACGCTCGACCCCGTGCGCCAGACCGAACCGATCAGGCCATCGACCACGACCCCGAAGGCCGACGGCGTGTGGCAGTTCCCCGACGTCGCCCTGCGTCAGACGTATCAGCTCGAGTTCGCAAAGTCAGGTTTCCAGACCCAGTCGTTCGTCGTTACGCCGCCCGAGGACGGCAGTGCCGTGGTGCTCGACGTCGAGATGCAAGCCGCAGACGGCGAGATCGCCGGCGTCGTGCGCGACTCGGCGTCGGGCGCTCCGCTCGGCGGGGCGGCGATCACTGTCACCGATGGAACCGTGACCTTCACCACGACAACGGCGACCGTGGGCGAGGTCGGCACTTGGTCCGTTACCGGCGTGAGCACGCCCGGCGACTACACGGTCCTGGCCGCCAAGCGCGGGTACGGCACGGAGGTCATGCAGGCTCACCTGGACGCCGGCGGAAAGTTCGACAACGCCGATCTCACGATGGTGGCCGGGGTCGGGAGCTTGAGCGGCCGCGTCACGGGACGCGAGGGGCCGCTCGGTGGCGCGACCGTCACGGTGACGAACGGCGAATCGAGCAGTACGACGACGACATTGACCACCGGCAACATCGGGTTCTATTCGGTCCCGCAGCTCGAGTTCGGCACCTACACCGTTCTCGTCGAAGCGCCCGACTACGTCGCCCAGACGGCGCGGGTCAGGGTCGATGGTGCGGTCCGAAGGGATTTCGGTCTATCCCGCACGACCGTCCGCTTGACCGGCATCGTGACGAGCGATCGGACGGGAGCTGGCATCCCGAACGCCGGCCTGACCCTCACGACCGGCGACCTGAAGTTCAAGGCGGTGACGGCAATCGCACCGAACCAAGGCAGCTTCGCGATCGACAACCTCCCCCCAGGCAACTACACGATCACCGTCGAGCACTACCAGCACGTGACGTCGACCCAGTTGATCACGCTCACCGCGGGCATCACCCCGCCCCCGATCCATATCGTGCTCGAACGCACGGACGGCCTGCCGGACATCGGAAGCGGAAGCCTCGTGGTCGAGGTCGTCGACCCAACGGGCGAGACCTCCTCCGAGCGCCAGATCCGGAACGCCACCGTGCAGCTGATCCGCACCCAGACCGGCGAGGCTCGCGCCCCTGTCACGCAGGAAGCGTTTGACTTCCGGCTCGACCGCATCCCGATCGGCACCTACACGCTCCTCGTCACGGCTCCCCGCTACAACCCGGCGCCGCCCAGACAGGTCTCGATCGGACTCTCCGAGCAGCGGGTCGAAGTGCAGATGCTGAGGCTGGGTCAGGCCTCGGGCCGTGTCGTCGATTCGCTGACCAAGCAACCGCTCTCGGATTACTTCGTGTCGCTGTTCAGGCAACCCGAGAACCCGGGCGACGCTCCGGTCTTCACCTTGGCGGCCGCTGCCTCGGGCCTGTGGCAGACACCACCCGACACCTTGATACCGGGCACCTACCGGATCGAAATCAGCGATGCCGCCTCACCGGCCGGATATCTCGTCCGCAACGACCAACTGCTCGACACGGCCGTCGTGGGCGTCGGCGACGCGCGCCTGATGCGCTTCGTCCTGCCCGAGAACAACCGCGACCCCATCACCGTCGCCGACATCGAGGCCGACCCCTATCCAACGATCAGCGGGCGCATCTACCGACCTACCCTCACGGGCTCCGACGTCGGGTACCAGCCGCTCGACCGCAATGAGCTGGCGGTCACGATGTCGTGCCCCGGCGGCACTCCACTAGCCGCGACCGTGTCCGACGCGGCCGGCGTGCGCGGCGCCACCCCGCCGCTGTTCGACTCGTTCACGATCACCCCCACACAGATCGATGCCGGGAACCTCGTCGGCGACTGCACCCTCGCCGTCCGCGCTGGGTCCGATTTCGCACCCCGTGACGTCGCCCTCACCGGCGTGGACGCGAGCGACGGAGTGACCTCAGTCGACCGTCGGCTGCACATCGCGGTTGCGCCACCGGCGCCCGCCATCGGCGGGTCGGTGTTCTGGCTCGACGGAGGGACGCGCGTCCCGATCCGTGGCGCGACCGTCAGCGCCACCCCCATCGTCCGCTTCGACACCGTCGAATCGGCCAGCGCAAGCGCCGACCCCGACGCCGTGCCGGTCCCCGCGGAGACGACGAGCGACAGCGAGGGGATCTGGGATCTCGACGGCCAGCTATGGGGCGTCTTCGATTACCTGTTCGCGGCCGACGACTTCGCCCCCGGGACGGTGAGTATCATGGTGGACGACACCGGGGCGAGCGCCGCGGCCGGCGTCGCCACAACGGTCGACGAGACGTCCGCCGGTCGCTTCGAGATCGAACTGTCAGCCCCGAACCCGCGCACGGTGACCGGTACGGTCACGATCAAGTCGACCGACGGCTCATTTGCGTTCGACGACATCGACATCACCGCGGTGAGCCCCACGGGGCAGACGGTCACCGAGACTCAGACGCCGACTCCGGGCGTGCCGGCGATCCTGCGCGGTACGCCATCCGGCGGGGTGCTGCCCTTCCAGATCGTGAACGCGTTGCCCGGTACATGGTCGGTCGACGTGTCCCAGCCCGACAATCACGACGAGTTCGGCCCGCAGCCGGTTGCGGACCTCGTGCCACCAGGCTCCGCGCCGTTCCCCGGCTTCGACCTCGCGCTCGTCGAGCTGGCAACGCTCCGCCTCACGCTTGAGGACGTGAACCACAGCGACGTCACTGTCGTACCGCACATCCGGCTGGTACCGGATCCTGGTGTGCCAGGGATCCCCACGATCGACAAAGCGATGGTGGCGGTCGGTCTCTCGGAGCCCAACACGTTCGTCACGGACGGGATCGAAGTCGACCCCTCCGATCCGATCGCGAACTTTCTGCGCTACACACTCGAGGTCACGGTGCCGGGTTACGACACGACGCGCGCGCTGGTCGACGGGAGCGCGGTCGCCGGAGGGGCGACCGCGCTCGACGTCGCGTTCCGAGCGGGATCGACAACGTCACTGACGCTGACGCTCCCCAAGCAGGGATCGTTCGAGGGCGATGTGGTCGGCGTCGTGAACGGCGACATCCCCGAGGATCCGCAGGAGATCCCCATCACCAGCGGCAACGTCGCCGTCACCCCGGTCCACTCCGACGGAACCGCTCTCACCGCAGCCGAACTCGAGGACGTCGACTTCACGCTGACCGTGTCGGGGAACTCCTTCGATATCAGCGGCACGCAGGGGTATTACCGGGTCCTGGTGACGCACGGCGAGTTCACCCCCCGCACGCCACCCGGGGACGGCTTCACGCCCGACGTCCTCGATCCACTCGCCTCGACAGTCGAGAGCGTGTTCCGGATCGTCAACGACAGGGTCAACCAGCCGGCCGACTTCGTGATGGACATCATCAAGGGCGGGCTCGACATCAGCGTGTTCGAGTCGCTCACCAAAGATCCTCCAGTTGAAGTCCAGCTCGCGGTGTACACACTGAAGCAAGGTACGACGGAAGTCACCGGCACAGTGCTGAACGACACGGTCGAGCTGGTCGCCCTGTTCCCTGGCGAATACACGCTCGAGATCCGCAAGTTCGACTCCGTGCTCACGACCGAGGAGATCGCCTTCCCGGTGATCACACGCGTGGTGATCGAGCGAGCCGTCGCAGGCGTCCCGACCACCACCGTCGTCCGTGCGCCCTTACCTGCGCTCCAGCCCTCGGTCAGCGGCTCGATCCTGGGCCAGAATCAGAACGGTGACGCCGTCGAGCTACCGGGGTCCGGTGTCACCTACGTCGTGACGAGCACCTACGACGAGCCGGCGATCGAGATCAACGGCACGACGACGGTTCCCGACCCGAACGCCGGCAACGCCACGGCCCAGATCAATCTTGCCGGAGCTTCGGCCGGCACCGTCGAATACACCTTCCGCAACATGCCGATCGGTGTCCACCACGTGACGCTGGCCGGCAGCACACAGACCGCACTACTCGCGAAGGGCTACACACTGTTGCCGCCGGGCTCCGGGGACACGGTTGTCGATGGGTCGGGTGTCATGCAGGGGCCGGACTTCACGTTCAGGGTCCCCAACGTCACCCTGACCGCTCAATTGACGAGCGGCGACTACCCGGGTTTGACGAACCTGACCAACCTGCTGACGGCGCCGAGCGGCCGCACGTACGTCGGGCAGTTCGACGAAACCAACGATCGCCTGACGTTCACCCAGGTCGCTCCGGAGACCGGCAAGTTCTTGCTCGATTTCAATGACGCACTGCATCTACCCGTCGACAACTTCGAACTCGAAGTGCACCCTGACACCGACGGCGAACCACGCACGGCAAGCGCCCTCGTTCCCACTACCGCGACGTTAGGACGCGTGACCGGATCAGCGTCCCAGCGCGACACGGCGGCCTCCACCACGCCGCTCGGCGGCGGGGCCACCATCACGCTGACGGGTGGCGGGAAGTCGTTCACGTTTACGGTCCCCACGGGCGGTTCGGCGTCGACGTGGCAGCTCGACGTGCCGCCAGCCACGTACCAGCTAGTCACCGCGCGCCTTGGTTACACGACCCAGACTCAAAACAACGTCGTCGTCACCGCGGGAACGGTGAGGCCGAACACGAACGTTCAGGTCGAGAAGTTGGCGACGCTCACGGTGACGCTCTCCAACGGAACGTCGGTCACGTCGCCCGTCGTGACGCTACGGCCTCCGAGCGGACCGCTCATAGCCGGTGCGGCGGGGACTGCGGGCGGTCAGCCGACGGCGACGTTCACCGTTCCGGTAGGGACGTACACGATCGTCGTGTCGGCGGACGACTACCGCCAGACCGACATCACGCCCACGGTCAACCTCGGCATCGGTGTCGTCGCCACTCGCTCAGTGGCGCTTGCCCGGCTGCTGTCCGTGAGCGTCGCCGGGCCCGGAACAGCAACGGTCAAGGTCTTCGACAACGACGCCGACACCACTCCGATCACCGTCGGGCCGAAGACGACGACGACCTCGTTCGAGTTCTCGGCAGGTCTGCCGGCGTCCGGCGACGTCAGGGTCCAGGTCGAGGCGACGGGCTACAGGACACAGCGCGTCACGGCGGCCTTCGCACTCGACCAGAGCCTCTCAGTCGTCATGCTTCCGAACGTGACCGTCACCGGCGTGATCACAAACCCCTCGGGCACGGTGCTCACGGGTAACAAGGTCGCCGGCGGCATCACTGCGACGAGCGATGCAACGACCCTAACCGGCCAGGTCGATACCAATGGCAACTACACCATCGCCGGAGTGGGGGTCGGCCCGACCGGCCAGAATCGCGTCTGGACCATCAACTACGACCGGAACGGCGTCGGCGCGAGCAGCGGAACCGACACCATCACGATCACCGGCGCGAGCGCCAATCAGATCACGGGTCCGTCGATCAAGGTCACACCTAGGACGGTAAAAGTGACGTTCACTGTGAGATCTGATGTCAGCGGCACACCCGCCATCGTGGGCGCCATGGTCACAGTGGGCTCGCTGCCGGCGGTCCCGACCGTAACCGGGGGGACAGTGTCCGTCAACGTGCCCGAGAACTCGACGAACCTGGCGTGGGCGGTGTCAGCGACCGACCACGTCACGAAGAACGGCACGATCATCGAGTTTCCGAACCGCAACGACTTCTCGGTTCCGGTGACGCTCGTGTCCCGGGCGCGGACGTTGACCGTGCGCGAGAAGGACACAGATGTCGGGATCGACGCCGCCACGGTGACGATCTGCCCGGCCGACACGGCGGACGTAACCGTGTGCGCGGTGGCGGCGACGTCGATCGGAACCACCACGACCGCCAGCGCCGGTCCCCCGACGGTGGCCGGCGGCCTGCTCGAATTCCTCAGCCCACTGGCCGAGGGCTCGTACCGCATCATCGCGACGAAGTCGGCGGTGATCGGCGCGGTCACCTACACGGTGAGCGGCACAGGCCTGGGCGGCCCGAACCCGCTGATCGAGATCGATCTTCCATAGCTCTCCGCCAGCAGCACGATCGGCAAAAAGAGCGCTAGAAGATCGCGATCATGATCCTGATCAAGACCGCCACGACGATAAGGCCGAGCGGCCACCAGTACCACCAAGGTGGGTCCGCTGCGGGCGTGGCGACGACTACCACGACCGGTTCCGGTGCGGGCGCGGCGACGACTACCACTGCTGGTGGTGGTTCCGGCAGCTTCGGCTCGAGCTCGGCCTTGCAGCGGGTGCAGTGCGTTTCGCCGAGTGGGTTCGGATCGCCGCACTCGGGGCACACCTTGCTGCCCACGCGCTGGCGGCCGCCGACACCGGGCAAACGTCGCAGCGTGGCGTCGCTGCTCGTACCGGGTCGGGTGGTCGGAATGCCCGAGGACACCCAGAACAGGGGGTAGTCGCAGCGCGGGCAGAACTCGTCCGCGTTGCGTCGGATCGCCGCCAGCTCGGTGGTGGTCTTGCACTTGGGACACACGACATCAGCCATCGTCACCCTCCGACCGCATGCCCGGCGCCGAGCTGTCCGACAGGTCGAACTGCGGCAGCTCCGCGCGCGAAACCGGTTCCGGCCGCGGCCACACGCGCTCTCCGGCGACCCAGAGATCGAACGTCACCGAGGCCGGCAGCTCCTGTCGCACGATGCGAACGACGTCGTCGACGCGGCTCCAACCTGTCCGCGACATGTCGAGCCGTACGTGTGGAGGCGCGGCGGACGCCTCCCCTTCGCCGAACACGCCGCCGGAGTCGGTCACCTCGACGTCGGCGCCGCCACTCAACGAGCGCAACAGTCGCCGCAGGCCGCGCTTTGTCCCTCGCCACTGGAGCAGCTCGGCGTACTCCATCACGATCGCCCGCTGGAGCCGGTCGTCGAGCGACGAGTCGACCCAGTCGACCCCGATCCACTGCGCCATCGCCCGCACCATCGGTGTCGGCGCGACGGCGGGATCGAACATGTGCGGTAGCGCATCGACCTGCTGCACCACGGTGTCCGAGACACGCTGGAAGATCGTCAGAAAGCGCACGAGGAACTCGTCCTCGGCCATGCCGACCGGGAGCTGGTGGATCAGCCAGTCGTCACGCCTCATCCACGATCACCAGCCGATTGAACGATCACGTGGTGCTTGCCAGGTACGGAGAGGAACAGCGAGTGCGGCGCCAGCTTCACCAGCTCCTTGCCGAAGCCGAGGCGAACGTTGTTCCTCAGGTCGTACTCGAAGAACAACACCTCTTCGACGCGCTCCACGCCTTCGATCGCCTCGAGCGTCTGGAACACGAGGGCGGAGTTGAGGTCGGCATCGAACGGCCAGCCGGTGCCCTCCGGTCCGCCCGTCAGCGGGTTGATGTACTCGTACAGCGCCCGCTCGGCGCGGTCCTGGACGATCGACGGCAACCGCCCCGGGCGCGACACGACGCTGGCGGCGACCGTGACGCCCTGGTAGTAGGGCGTGATGACCTCGACCTTCGTGCCCAGCACGCGCCGTTCGTCGAGGTACTCCTGCATCCGCGTGATCATGTCGTCCGGCAACGCGAACTGATCCAGCTCGAGTGCCTCGGGATCCTTGATCTGCGGGACGACGAGCAACCTGACGGCTCCGCCGGGTTCGGTTGGTGGGAGGCAACGCACGCGCGCGATGCGGCTGTCGCCTTCGATCGCGAGCCGCTCGTAGTCCGAGATCGTCACCGCTCGCCCGCCGGCGCGCAGCGACATCGGGCCCCGACGCTTGGCGTTGTCGGTGGTTTCGGCGTCCACGCCGCCCGTCGCAGGTTGCAGGTTGCGGACGCCGGTGACATAGGCGATCGAGGACCGCAGTCCGGTGAGCTTGCCGACACCGACGTTGCCGAGTGCACCCCCGCCCGTTCGGTAACCGTTCAGCCGCAGGATCGCGCCCTCGGGAGGGACCGCGCCGTGCTGCCGTGTCGTGCCGTCCGGCCAGCGGATGAGCGGCCCGAACCGGATCTCGCCCGTGGACGAGGCCCAGGTGAAGTGCCGAGCGTCGTCGCTCGAATCGACGAAGTCATGAACCTCGGTCCACGAGTCGATCCGATCCCCGATGAGGACCTCGAGCGTCTCGTCGCCCTCGCGAGGCAGCACCGGCAACCGGCTCGACCGGAAGAGCTGATCGGGCTTGCCCGTGCTCCGGCCCACGACCTCGACACCGAGCCGCTCGCTGTGCTCCGCCTTCACGGTGCCGCCGAGGGTCGTCACGTGCAGCCGTCGCACCTGCGGTGAGGCGCGGTAGGCGGGCCGATCGGGCCTGGGAGCGAGCAGGCGCGCCCGCACCCAGTGGGCCCGAACCGCGCCGAGCGTGCGCGGTTCGTGGCTAGCGGGGATCGAGAGTACGAGCGAGCCGTTGCGGTTGAGCCCGCCCGTCGTGTCGGAGGTCAGACCGTCACCCTCGATGTCGGGGATCGCCATGCGTGCCCAGCCCTCACCCTGCGAGGCCTCCCACGCCAACGGTGGGTTGTGCGGCACGACGCCGATGCCTTCGATACTGGCCGCCTCGATGTCGAGCCGGATCACGTTGCCGGCAAGCGAATTCTCGAATCCTAGATAGAACGCATCGCCAGGCATCATCGGATCCCCGGGAAAGATCGTCACGGGTGCGATCGCCAGCGAGAGGTCTTCCCAGACGGGCGTGTACGCACCCTCGCCGGTCGACGTCAGTGCCGAGATCAAGCGCGGCGAGACGATCAGCCCGTCCTCCAACGTCGTGAACACACGCGTCTCGCCGATCGCACCCACGGTCGACACCTCGGTGCCAGCTGGGATCGTGACCGCGCGGTCGTCAGCGACCGAACAGAAGAACGTCAGGTCTGCGCGGGCTGCGGACGCCGGGAAGTGCTCGAACCCGAGCAGGTTCAGCATGCGCGTGTAGAACACGTCTGGCACCTGGTTGAGCCTGAACAGCGTCGTCTCGGTCATCCACGCAAAGAGTTCGATGAGGGCGACACCGGGATCGGACAGATTGTGGTTCGTCCACTCCGGACACAGCTGCGGGATCATCCGCTTGGCCTCGTCGACGAGGCTCTGGAAGCTGCGGTCGTCGAGGTTCGTGACAGGCAGGCTCACGACTCGTCCTCTCGGGGGATGACGTAGAACGGGTAGACGAGATTGCGGCGGTCGTTGGTCGCCCGCACGTGATAGTCGATGCGAATGAAGACCGCTCCCCGACCCGGATCGGGTTCGAGGCCGACGTCGTCGAGCGTGATCCGCGGTTCCCACCGACCCACCGCCTCGCGCACCGCCTCGCCCATCAAGCCGAGCGTGTTGGCGTTGATCGGTTCGAACAACAGCTCCCAGATCCGACACCCGAACGCCGGGCGCATAACCCGCTCCCCCGGCGCCGTCGTGAGGATCATGCGCAGCGACGAGTCGATATCACTGGGCCCTGACGTCATCGCGATCGCACCGGACTGGTCGACGCGCAGCGGGAAGGACACGCCGCGACCGATGAAGTCGGACGGATCCAACATCAGTTGACCTTCACGATCGCGCCCTTGAGCTGGGTGATCGCTGACGCCTCGACCGTCACTCCAGCGGTTCCCTTCATCGTGAGATTGGCGTTCGCCGTCGCTTCGACATTGGCGGTCCCCTGGATCTTCACGTTCTGCTTCGACGAGATCGTCACGT